>NZ_JCANTA010000002.1:0-150537 GCF_059570575.1 Streptomyces sp. CNX435
TCTTCCAGGTCGCGGTGGCGTCCTGCTTGTCGGAGTGGGCCAGCACGAGCACCCCGTCCAGGTCCACGATCACCTGCCCTGCGGCATCCGGAGCCGCGTTCTTGGCCAGCCTCCAGACGCGCTCGCGGGCTCCGGCCCGCGCAGCCCGTATCGCGGCCAGGGCCTTCGGCCCAGCGGCGGCGAGGGTGTCGATGAGCCGGGAGACCGTCGGGTCAGAAGCGACTTGCCCGAACACGGCCGGCTCAGCCCGCAGCATCCCGGCATCCGCGAGGCAGTCCCCGCCCAGCGCGACCGCGAGCGCCACATCCAGCACGATCTTCCCCGGATCGTGCACCGCCCGCGGACGTCGCCACGGAGCCAGAGCACCCGATATCGCCTGGTCCAGCCCGGCCTTGCGGATTGTCTCCACCAGCAACACGGCCCCGGCCTGGGACACCACCCCGTGGCCACCGCCCTCAACGCGAACACGCGGATAGGACCCGATACGCTTCTTCACCTGGGAAGTGCCTCCGACAGCGGCAGGAACAAGGACCTCGATAATCCTTATTCTTGCTGGTCAGAGGCACTTCTCGCTTGCGTGACCACCTATCGGACAACCCACTTCATGAAAGCCCGAGGCTAGTTAGGAGGGCCCGCCCTCGGGAGTGGGTGCCCACTACACCACCCCGAAGGCCGGCGTTCGTCCCACCGGCGCATGTCCGGTCCCCTCGGTCACCGTGACCCGGGCGCCGACGCGCCCCGCACGTGACCGCCTGAGCCGATCGGGGAACTTCAGGGCACTGAGAGGCGCGAGCCGTATGTCCGACTTCTCGCATACCCGGTCTGACATCACCGGCCACCCCGACGTGGTCGAGATGCGGGAACGGTACGCCCGCGTGGCAGGAACCCGTCAGGCCGTCGTCGTCGACGGGCCGATTCTGCTGACCGGGCTCTACCTGGCCATCTCGCCGTGGGTCGGGCACTTTCACACGCAGCCCGACATCACAACGAACAACCTCATCGTCGGCATCACCATGGCCGTGATCGGCCTGGTGCTGGCGTCGGCGGGCGAGCAGATGCTCCGGCTGGCCTGGGCTGTCGCCCCATGGACGCTTGGTTGATCATTTCACCGTGGGTGGTGACCGCCGCCACAGCGCCTCCGCGCGCATCGTCTGGAACAACCGCTGGATCGCGCAGACGCTCAGCTCGTTCGGCAGGGCCACCCCGCTGACGTGCCTGCTCCGTCGCTGCCACACGGCCGCTCTGACCCCATTTCCTGTGCCTCGCCGCCGTGATCCTGCTCGTCGTGGCCATCGCCGCTTGCAGTCCGGTCATTCTCATCACGGCGATGGCCATCGCGTGCGTCTCGGCACTGCCGAGGCCAGCCCGACGACCCCGAGCAGTTCCTCACCGCGTACACCGCCCACTACGCGGAGGGCGTGACGGCCTTCCTGGAGAAGCGCCCGCCCCCTGACCACATCCGCCACGGACGGGGGAGTGACGTTGCGAGTTGCGGGGGTCAGGAGTTCCCATCCGGCGACAACCCCACCGATCGACTACCGAAGATCATCAGCAGGCCGCCACTCTTTGAGGTTGCGTCCTGGGAAGTGGTCTACGGGTTCCACCCGATCCGGGGGTTTGCTCCGGCGTCGGGGTGGGGCCTGCGGCTAGTGCGGGTCGAGGCCAAGCTCGATCCGCACGAGTTGGGGATAAGGTTTGTGTCCGAGGGGGGACTTGAACCCCCACGCCCTTTACGGGCACTAGCACCTCAAGCTAGCGCGTCTGCCATTCCGCCACCCGGACCGGTGGTCGCCGCACGGGCGTGGCCCGCTGCGACGCGGTACACCCTAGCAAACCCGCGGGCCCTCGCGATCACCCCGCGGGTTGGGTCAGGCGCCCCGGCGGGGCAGGATGGGGCGTGGACCCCGAACGTGCCAGGGAGGCATCGTGAGCCAGCCGGAGAGCGCCCGTGGCGGCACCGTCGAACGCGCGGAGAGCGAGGTCGTCGACCTCTGCCGCGAGCTGATCCGGATCGACACCAGCAACTACGGCGACCACTCCGGGCCGGGAGAGCGGGCGGCCGCGGAGTACGTGGCGGAGAAGCTGGCCGAGGTGGGGCTGGAGCCGGAGATCTTCGAGTCGCACCCCGGGCGGGCGTCAACCGTGGCGCGGATCGCGGGCGAGGACCCCTCGCGGCCCGCGCTGCTCATCCACGGCCACCTCGACGTCGTGCCGGCCAACGCCGCCGACTGGACCCACGACCCCTTCTCCGGAGAGGTCGCCGACGGCTGCGTGTGGGGGCGGGGGGCGGTGGACATGAAGGACATGGACGCCATGACCCTCGCCGTCGTACGCGAACGGCTGCGCACCGGGCGCAAGCCTCCGCGGGACGTCGTGCTCGCCTTCCTCGCCGACGAGGAGGCCGGCGGGCTCTACGGTGCCAGGCACCTCGTCGACACGAGGCCGGAGCTGTTCGAGGGCGTGACCGAGGCCATCGGGGAGGTGGGCGGCTTCTCGTTCTCCGTGAACGAGGACGTGCGGCTGTACCTCATCGAGACCGCGCAGAAGGGCATGCACTGGATGCGTCTGACGGTCGACGGCACCGCCGGGCACGGCTCGATGACCAACCGTGACAACGCGATCACCGAGCTGTCCGAGGCCGTGGCCCGGCTGGGGCGGCACGAGTTCCCCGTGCGGCTGACCAAGTCCGTACGCGGCTTCCTCGACGAGCTCGGCGACGCCCTCGGCGTCGAGCTGGACCCCGAGGACATGGACGCGACGCTCGCCCGGCTCGGCGGCATCGCGAAGATCATCGGTGCCACCCTCCGCAACACCGCCAACCCCACCATGCTCGGCTCCGGCTACAAGGTGAACGTCATCCCCGGGCAGGCCACGGCGCACGTGGACGGCCGCTTCCTGCCGGGGTACGAGGAGGAGTTCCTCGCCGACCTCGACCGCATCCTCGGCCCGCGCGTCCGGCGCGAGGACGTGCACGCCGACAAGGCGCTGGAGACGACCTTCGACGGGGCGCTGGTCGAGGCCATGGCGACGGCGCTGAAGGCGGAGGACCCGATCGCCCGCGCCGTGCCGTACTGCCTCTCCGGCGGTACCGACGCCAAGTCCTTCGACGACCTCGGCATCCGCTGCTTCGGCTTCGCGCCGCTGCAGCTGCCGCCGGAGCTGGACTTCGCCGGGATGTTCCACGGGGTCGACGAGCGGGTGCCGGTCGCGGGTCTGCAGTTCGGCGTCCGGGTCCTCGACCGGTTCCTCGACGCCTGCTGAGCTGGGGTTTCTCCCTGACGGAGGCCCGGTGGCGCGCGGGTGGCGTACGCGGCCGAATCGGCCGCCTGTGCCCATCGGACTGAATCGGGTGAACGGCACGATAAGTGCGTAGCTCGATACCTACCTCGTCGTTGCATTGGGTGCGGTCCGCTGCTGGGGCCGCACCGTCAACCAGGAGGAAGAATGATCAAGAAGGTTGTCGCCGCGGCGGCCGCCACGGGCGGTCTCGTGCTCGCGGGGGCAGGTGTCGCCGCCGCCGACGCGGGTGCTCAGGGCGCTGCCATGCAGTCCCCGGGCGTGCTGTCCGGCAACGTCGTGCAGGCCCCGATTCACATCCCCGTGAACGCCTGCGGCAACACCGTGAACTTCATCGGTCTGCTGAACCCCGCATTCGGCAACACCTGCGTCAACAAGTGACGTTGAACCTCCCGTAAGAATGTGACCGGACGGCCCCGGGGCGCAGCGGCGTCCCGGGGCCGGACGGGCTTTTCGGACGAGTGGGACGGGGACGGCCCGCCCACTCGCGTACCCAGAGCTCAGAAGGCAGGAAAGACCCATGCGACATGTCGCAAGGAAGGGCCTGTTCACCATCGCCGCCGCGGGCGGCATGCTGGTCGCCGCAGGCGCCTCCGCGCACGCCGACGCGGGCGCCGAGGGCCTCGCGCAGAACTCTCCCGGCATCGGCTCCGGCAACACGGTGCAGGCGCCGGTGCACGCGCCCGTGAACGCCTGTGGCAACACGGTGAACGCCGGCGGGCTGCTCAACCCCGCGTACGGAAACACGTGCATCAACGACGGCGGCGGTGCGAAAACCGGCGGCGTCGCGAAGACCGCCGGCGGCGAGGACAGCGGCGGCGGTGCGAAGACCGGTGGCGGTGCGAAGACCGACAGCGGCGCGAAGACCGACGACGGTCCGAGGACCGACGGTCCTGCGGACAGCGGCGGCCGTAGCGCCGGGAGCCGGACCGCCGGGAACACGACCGGTGGCGGGGCGCAGGCCCGGGGTGCTGCCGTGCAGTCCCCGGGTGTGCTCTCCGGCAACACCGTGCAGGTGCCCGTGGACGTACCGGTGAACGCATGCGGCAACTCCGCCAACATCGTGGGCGTCGGCAACGCCGCCTTCGGCAACGAGTGCGGGAACGGCACCACCCCCGACACCCGGAAGCCGCCCCGGCCCGAGGAGCCGCCGACGCGGGACACCCCCGAGCCGCCCGGCAACCCGGACCGGCCCGCCGAGCCCACGGACCGGAAGCACACCCCGCCGAAGCACGAGACGCAAGCGGGCGAGCCCGCCTCCGACGAGCAGCTGGCCGAGACCGGCTCCGGCATCCCGCTGGGGGTACTCGTCCCGGTCAGCGGCGGTGTGCTGCTGGCCGGCGCCGTCCTCTACCGCCGCGCACGCGCCTCGGCGGCCTGATCACGTCGGCTGACGGCAGGGGCGGGTCCGGCCGAGCCGGACCCGCCCCCTCGTCGTCTCCGCGCGTGCCCGCGCCGCCCACCGCCGGGCTCACCACGTCGCCCGTACCTGCCTGATGATCCGGCGCCGCAGCCGTGCCCTGCGGCTGCCGTCGGGGTAGAGGCGGAGCCGGTGCAACTCCCAGTGCCCGTACTCGGCTTGGTCGGTCAGGAGCCTCGCCGCGGCGGCCCGTGAGACTCCCCGCGGCACATACACATCACGAAACTCGTATTCCGGCATCGCATCCATTGTGCGGAAAGTGCCTCGCTCCGGATAGCGTCTGCACTATGTCTGATGCTGCGCAGCCTACGGCTGCCGAGGTACGCGCCGCCGCGTCGGCGCTGAAAGCCGCGATCGACCGTCACCTCGAAGCGGTCGAGCGCCGGTCGGGCGAGGAGGGCTCGGCCGTCTATGCCGCCTTCGAGGAGCTGGCAGCGGCAGCCGAGGCGTACGACGAGGTGCTGTACGAGGTCCACGACGAAGTGACCCCCTTCGAGATCCCCAGCAGCGACACGCTGCCCGCCTACACCGGGCCCGACGAGCCGGGGGCGCTCAGCGTGCTCATCCGCCGGGACTACACCGTGGCGGAGCCGCACCGGCTGCTGGCCCAGGCGCAGCGCATCGCCGACCTCGACCCGGACGTCGCGGACGGGGACGACTCCGACGAGCGGGAGGCCGTGGGCAGCAGCCTGACGGCCGCGGTCGGGGTGCTCTTCGGCGAGTTCGAACCGGACGAGATCGCCTCGCGGCACCGGGAGTTCGGCCTCTCGGAGGGCGATACCGCGGTGTGGGTGGCGGCGGCGGAGGAGCCGGCGGAGCCGGGGGAGTGGCTGTCGGCGCCGTTCGACCAGGTCGACCCGGAGCTGGTCATCTGCCGCTTCGACGTCAGCGCGTCGTTCGACGACGAGCTGGACTTCGACGCGGACGTCGAGGAGGACGAGGTGGACGAGGACGCCGAGGACGGCGACGGCGGGGAGCGGGAGGACGACGAGGCCGTCGACGCGCTCGACGACCTGGACGACGGCGAGGACGAGCTGGAGCGGGTGGACACCGGCCGCTGAGCGGGGCGCGGGGCCGGCCCTACGCCGGCCCCGCGCCGGCCCCGCGTCGTCCCGGACCGCGTCCGCCCGCGGGTCCGCGTCAGTCCCGGGTCTGGGCGTCGAGCAGGCCCCGCAGCCGCGTCGTACGCCGCGGGGCCGGCACCTCCGCGAGGCGCCGGGCCAGCACGGGTCCCGCGCCGTGCACCACGGACAGGTGCCGCTCGCCGCGGCTGAACGCCGTGTACGCCCACGCGCGGCTCAGCGCCGACTCCGCGTCCCCCGGCACGACGACCACCGCGGCGGGCCATCGCCGCCCCACCGCCTGGTGCGCGGTCAGCGCCCACCCGTGCCGCACGGCCTCGCCGACCCGGTCCGGCCGTACGACGACGGCGGTGCCGCCGCAGTCGAGGTGCAGCCCGGCGTCGTCACCCGAGGTGACCAGGCCCGGCACGGCGGTGCCGGGGGCGGGGACGTAGACGACGCGGTCGCCCGCGTCGAAGCCGCCGAACGCGCCGGGGCCGGGGTTGAGCCGCTCCTTGAGCGCGGCGTTCAGCACGCGGGTGCCGGCGGCGCCGCCGTGCCCCACGGCGATCACCTGCGTGGCCGCGGCGGGCACCCCGAGCGCGCGGGGCACGGAGTCCGCGACCAGCTGCACGGTCCGGTGAACCGCCTCGCCGGGGTCCTGCACCGGGACGATCACCACCTCCTTGCCGGGCGCCGCCACGGCCTGTAGCTCCCCGGCGCCGACGCCGGAGACCAGCTCGCCGATCGGGCCGGGGTCGGGGGTACGGGACGTCACCCGGGGGCAGACCCGCGCGGCGGCGACGTCGGCGAAGACCCGGCCGGGGCCGGCGGACTCCAGCAGCCCGGGGTCGCCGCTGAGGACCAGCCGGGCGCCGTCGGGCAGCGCCTCGACGAGGGCGGCGGCGACCTCGACGTCGAGCTGTGGGGCGTCCAGCACGGCCAGTACGTCGACGCCGAGCAGCCCGTCCGCGTCGCGCCCGGGCCCCTCCCGCCCGGAGAGCAGTCCCCGTACGGTCACGGCTCCGGCGGCGTGGCCGCCCGTCGGGGGCGGGGCGGTGGCGCCCGGTCCGCCGGCGGCGACCGCACCGGGTGCCGCGTCGTCCCGCGCCGGGCCGTCCTGTGCCGCCCCGTGCTCCGGACCGGCCGGCGGCGGTGTCGGGTCCCCGGGGCCGGCGGCCGGTCCGGCCGGGGACGCCGCGGCGAGCAGGGCGGCCAGGCGGGTGCGGCCGTCGTCGGTGTGGGCGGCGGCGTACGCGCGCAGCCCCAGGGCGCGGGCCGCGGCGACCAGCGCCGCCGGTTCCGCGCGGGCGGCTTCGCCGCCGGTGTGCAGCACGAGCCCGTTGCCCGCCGCGGCGCGGATCAGCTCCGCGGCGGAGGGCGACGGCGCGGCACCGGACACCGCCCCCCACGCCGCGGCGCCGACGGCGCGGACGGCCGTGTCGCTGTCCCGCGGGTCGTACGGACCGGGGGCACCGGCCGGCTCCGCCCCGGCGCCCCGAGGGCCGCCGGGGGCGTACGGCCCGGATGCCGTGCCGGCCGCTGTCCCGTACTCGTCCGTCCCGACGGGGCGTGCCCCGGTTTCCCGGCCCGTGGGGCCGCCCGCGTCGTGCGGCCCGGGCTCCGTGCCGGCCGGTGTCCCCTGCGCGCTCGTCCCGCCGGCCGCGCGGGCGCTCGCGTCGTACGCGCCGAGCTCGTCGCGGTCGCCGTCCGCTGAACCCGCCGGAGGCGAGAAGGTGTTCACGAGCCGGGACAGGCCGTCCGCGAGGCTCTCCTCCGCCATCGCGTAGCGCTCCAGGCCGAGCAACAGCCGTACGGGAGGCCCCTCCTCGCCGTCCTCGCCACCGTCCGGCGCCGGAGCGGACGCGGGTGGCTCCTCCCTCTCCTCGAAGACCAGCACGCCGCCCGTCGACGCCGCGTCGCGCAGCGCCTCCTCGGCGTTCGGCACCCCGTACCCCGACAGGGCCTCCGCCAGCGCCGGGAACTCCAGCGCGGTGTGCCCCCGCAGGGCGGCCTGCGTCAGCAGCCAGCCCACCAGCGCCTCGACCCGCCGCTCGTCTCCGGGCTCGGCGGACTCCAGCAGGCCGCGGGCGAACTCGTCGGCCTGCGAGGGCCGTACGCCCGGCACCGTGAGCAGCTGCCACGGGTCCGTACGCAGCACCTCCGCCGCGCCGTCGCCGAACTGCCCCGCGACCCGGGAGGCCAGTGCTTCGGGGGCGGCACCGCCGGCGAGTAGCTGCCGTACGGCGGCCACCGCCGCCGCGCTCGGCTCCGGCGGCCGGACCGGCTCCCCCTGCCCGACCCCGGCGCCGGCACCGACCCCGACTCCGGGCCGGGCCCCGACTCCGACCCCATCACCGGGCCCCGGTCCCGCCGTCGGCTCCGGACTCCGCGCGGGCCGGGGCGCGGGCGGGCGTGCCGGGGCGGGGAAGAACATGGCCGCGTCGCGCTCGCCCCGCTCCACCGCCCGTACCGCGGCCAACAGCTCCGCCGCCTTGCCGGTGAGCGCCGCGCCGCTGTCGACGGGCACGGCCGCCGCCCGTGGGCGGCCCTCGCTCCCACCACCGGCACCCTCATCGGTGCCACCGCCGCCCGCGCCCCCGTCGGCCGCCGCACCGTCTCCCGCCGCCGTGCCCTCGCCGGCTCCCGAGCCGGCCCCGGCCCCGGCCTCCGAACTCCCGCCGACCCCGTCGGTCCCGCCGAGCTCTCCGATCGCGCCGGCCCTGCCGGGCTCAGCGCTCGCGCTGGACTCCACGTCGTCGCCGGCCCCGCCAGTCACCCTGCCACCGCTCTCCGCGCTCGAACCGGACTCCCTGTCCTCGTCAGCCCCGCCAGCCCTCCGGCTCTCACCGGACTCCGAACCCGCCCCGGACTCCGCACCCCCGCCGCCCTCCCGGCCTCCGCTCCCGTCGGCCTCCGCGCCCCCGCCGGCGCGGCCCCCCGAAGCCGTCGCCCCCTGCCCCGTGCCGCCCCCCGCAGCCGCCTCCGCGGCACCCGCATCCGCGGCACCCGCGGTCTCCCGTGTGTCGTTCACAGCGTGCTCCAGTCCTGATCGGGATAGCGGTGCACGGGCGCCGACACGTCGTCCAGCGCCTGGCAGATCTCGTCAGGAAGCGTAAGACCCTCCACCGACAACGCCGCCGTCAGCTGCTCGGCGTTGCGCGCCCCCACCAGCGGCGCGGCCACCCCCGGCCGGTCCCGTACCCACGCCAGCGACACCTCCAGCGGCGTCACCGCCAGCCCGTCCGCCGCCGTGGCCACCGCGTCCACCACCCGGCTCGCCTCCTCGTCCAGGTACGGCGCGACGAACGGTGCCAGGTGCTCCGAGGCGCCCCGCGAGCCCGGTGGCGTGGCGTCGCGGTACTTGCCGGTCAGGACGCCGCGGCCGAGCGGCGACGACGGCAGCAGGGCCACGCCCAGGTCCAGCGCCGCCGGCAGCACCTCCCGCTCCACCCCGCGCTGCAGCAGCGAGTACTCCATCTGCGTCGACGCCAGCCGCGTCCGCCCGCCCACCGCGCCCGCGCCCCCGCCCGCGACGCCGGCCAGCTGCCAGGTGGCGGCCTTGGCGAGCTGCCAGCCGCAGAAGTTGCTCACGCCGGCGTAGCGTGCCCGGCCGCTCGCTATGGCGGTGTCGAGCGCCTGCAGGGTCTCGTCCAGCGGCGTGTACGGGTCGAAGGCGTGTACCTGCCACAGGTCGACGTAGTCGGTGCCCAGCCGCTCCAGCGAGGCGTCGAGCGCGTCGAGCAGGTGCCGCCGGGACGTGTCGAAGCGGCGGTCGGGGTCGGGCACGCTGCCCGCCTTGGTGGCGACGACGATGTCGCGCCGCGGCACGAGGCCGCCCAGCAGCCGCCCCAGCAGGTACTCCGCGCCGCCGTCGGCGTACACGTCGGCGGTGTCGACGAGCGTCCCGCCGGCCTCCCAGAACGTCTTCAGCAGTCCGGCCGCCTCGGCCTCTCCGGTGTCCCGCCCCCAAGTGAGGGTGCCCAGTCCCATGCGGGAGACGCGAAGGCCCGTGCGGCCGAGTTGCCTGTGCTCCATGGGCGTTGAGATTACTGGGGCCGGTGCGCTGCGTGGCGGGGACGGTCGCGCTAGAGTCGCACAGGTATATTACCCACCGGTACGAACACCTCGGCGTGGCACGCCGGAGAGCAGGGAGGCCCGCATGCGGCTCGGGATCAACCTCGGCTATTGGGGCGCCGGCATGGACGCCGACAACCTCGCCGTCGCACAGGAGGCCGACCGCCTCGGCTACGACGTGTGCTGGGCGGCCGAGGCGTACGGATCCGACGCCGCGACCGTGCTGACCTGGGTCGCCGCCAAGACCGAGCGCATCGACGTCGGCTCCGCGATCTTCCAGATCCCAGCCCGCGCCCCCGCCATGACCGCGATGACCGCCGCGACCCTCGACTCCCTCACCGAGGGTCGCTTCCGCCTCGGCATCGGGGTCTCCGGGCCGCAGGTCTCCGAGGGCTGGTACGGGGTCGGGTTCGGCAAGCCGCTCGCCCGCACCCGCGAGTACGTCGAGATCGTGCGCAAGGCGCTGGCGCGCGAGCGGCTGTCGTACGCGGGCGAGCACTGGACGCTGCCGCTGCCCGGAGGGCCGGGCAAGCCCATCAAGCTGACCGTGCACCCCGTGCGGGAGCACATCCCCGTCTACATCGCGGCCATCGGCCCGAAGAACCTGGAGCAGACCGGCGAGATCGCCGAGGGCGTCCTGCTCGTCTTCTACTCGCCGGAGCACGCGGAGGAGACCACGCTGCGCCACCTGCGCGCCGGGCGCGCGAAGGCGGGCAAGGACCTGGCGGGCTTCGAGGTCGTGCCCACGGTCCCCATGGCGGTGGGAGACGACGTCGCCGCGCTCGCCGACGTCTTCCGCCCGTACACCGCCCTCTACGTCGGCGGCATGGGCAGCGCCGAGCAGAACTTCTACAACCGCCTCGCCGTGCGCATGGGGTACGAGCGCGAGGCCGCCGAGATCCAGTCCGCGTACCTCGCTGGCGACAAGGCCGCCGCGGCAGCCGCCGTGCCGCAGGAGCTGATCGACGCGACCACGCTGATCGGGCCGGTGGAGCGGATCGCGGACCGGATGCGGGCGTACGCCGAGGCGGGGGTGACGTCGCTGTCGCTGGCGCCGTCCGGGTTCACGCGGGAGGAGCGCATCGCCGGCGTACGCGCCGGGGTGGAGGCGCTGGAGCGCGCCGGCCTCGTCTGAGCCCCCGAGCCCTCCGAGCCCCTGCCGCGCCGAGCCCCTGCCGCGCCGAGCCCCTGCCGCGCCGAGCCCCTGCCGCGCCGAACCTCTGCCCAGCCGGGCCCGCCCCCGGGCAGCGCCGCGGCCGTGGTGGGGGCTCGGGGTCCTACCCGCCACGGCCGTCACCCCACCCAACGCGCCGACCCCGCATCGGTTACGGGATCGCCCGGATGGCGGATGGCGCGTACCGCGGTGTTGCGTCAGTCGCATCCGCGTCATTCACTCGAATACGGGTGTATTCCGGCGGAGAAAGGCGACGGTGACATGCTCTCGGCCAAGGACGTGTACAGGGAGATCCTCGACAACGACGACACCTTCCGACTGTTCTGCTCCATCGCCGCCGCCGGCGAGGCCCAGGGCGGCTGGGAGAACGCCCGCATCTCCGTCCTCGTCCCCGACTCGTACCGCGCGCTCGCCCCCAAGGTGGCCCGGCACGGCGCCGACGAGGACAAGCACGGCCGCATCTTCAACGCCCTCATGAAGAAGCGCGGCCTGGAGCCGGTGGAGGTCCCCGGCGAGACCGACTACACGATGCTGCTTGAGGGCATCGGCATCGGCCTCGCCCACGACCAGCTGCGCCGCGATCGGCAGCTCACCGAGGCCGACATCATCACCTACCTCGCGCACAGCCGGGTCACCGAGCAGCGGGCGTCGGACCAGATGCGGATGCTCCTCAGGCACTTCGGGGACGACCCGGACGTCGGCCGCGCGGTGCGGATGATCTCCCACGACGAGGACAACCACCTCGCGTACTGCCACGAGGAACTGCTCGGCATGGCCGCGAAGGGCCACGGTCAGCGCGTACGGGAGACGCTCCGCGAGGCGGCGGCGGCGGAGATCCGGGTGTACCGGGACGTGAGCCACGCGGTGATGGAGCACATGGGGCGGATCCTGAACTGGCCGCGGAGCAGGCGCATGCTGCTGTCCACGGGCATCGAGGGCGTGTACGCGTACGAACGCGCCGGCGGCTGGCGGCGCATGGTCTCGCTGCGGATGCCGGAGCGCCGTAACGCCCTCGGCGGGCCGCCGCCGCGCACCACGGCCGAGTTCGCCTGACGCGAACATCCGGCGCCGCTCAGCGGTCCCGGCCGCCCAGCCAGCCGCGCCGGCGGAAGAACACGTACAGCCACAGCACCACCGACACCATCAGCACCAGCACCGCCGGATACCCCAGCGTCCAGTGCAGCTCCGGCATGTGGTCGAAGTTCATGCCGTAGACAGAGCCGATGACGGTCGGCGCCGCGGCCATGGCGGCGTACGCGGAGATCTTGCGCATGTCGTCGTTCTGCCGCACCCCCACCCGCGCCAGGTGCGCGGCGAGGATGTCGGACAGCAGCCGGTCGAGGGTCTCGACGTGCTCGTTGACGCGCGAGAGATGGTCGCCGACGTCGCGGAAGAACGGCCGCGACTCCTCGTTGACGAACGGCAGCCCTGCCCCCGTCAGCCGCGTGATCGGCTCGACCAGCGGGCCGGTGGCGCGGCGGAACTCCAGCGCCTGCCGCTTGAAGTCGTAGATCCGCCCCGGCGAACTCCCCGTGTCGCTGCCGCTCGGCTGGAAGACCTTCGCCTCCAGCTCCTCCAGGTCGGTGTGGAAGTCGTCCGCCACGTCGAGGTAGTTGTCCACGATCGCGTCGCACACCGCGTACACCACCGCCGTCGGCCCGTGCGCCAGGACGTCCGGCTGCCCCTCCAGCCGGGCCCGCACCTCGCCGAGCGGGTTCGCCCGGCCGTGCCGCACGGTGACCACGAAGGAGTCGCCGACGAAGATGTTGATCTCGCTGACGGTGACGGTGTCGGTGCTGTCGTCGTACAGCACGGGCTTGAGGACCAGGAACAGCGCCGCGTCGTACACCTCCAGCTTCGGCCGCTGGTGCGCGGTCACCGCGTCCTCCGCCGCGAGCGGGTGCAGCCCGAGCCCGCCGGTGACCGCGTCGAACTCCTCGCGCGTCGGCTCGAAGAGCCCGATCCAGCAGAAGGCGTCCGGCTCGGCGCGTGCCCGCACGAGCACGTCCGGGACGGCCGCGGGCGCGGGCACCCGCCGACCGTTCCGGTAGAGCGCGCAGTCGACGATCACGCCGTCATTCTTTCCCGGGCCGTGCGCGCTGTCGCGCAGGACGTACGCTGGCTGCCATGCCCACCCTCCTACTGATCCGGCACGCCCGGTCCACGGCCAACGTGGACGGCGTGCTCGCCGGCCGCGGCCCGGGCGTCGGGCTGGACGAGCGCGGCACCGAGCAGGCCGCCGCGCTGCCCGCCCGGCTGGCCGGCCTGGCGCCCGCCGCCGTGATCAGCAGCCCGCTCGAACGCTGCCGCGAGACGCTGAAGCCGCTGCTGGCCGCCCGCCCGGAGCTGCCCGTGCACGTCGACGAGCGGCTCAACGAGTGCGACTACGGCGAGTGGACCGGCGCGAAGCTCGCCGAGCTGGCGCAGGACCCGCTGATGGACACCGTCCAGCAGCACCCGTCGGCGGCCGGGTTCCCCGGCGGCGAGACCCTGCGCGCGATGCAGGCGCGCGCCGTGGAGGCGGTGCGGGAGTGGAACGCCACCGTGGCCGCCGAGCACGGCCCGGAGGCGCTGTACGTCATGTGCAGCCACGGCGACGTCATCAAGTCCGTGGTGGCGGACGCCCTGGGGATGCACCTGGACCTCTTCCAGCGCATCGCCGTCGGCCCCGCCTCCGTCACCGCGATCCGGTACACCCCGCTGCGCCCCTTCGTGCTGCGCCTCGGCGACACCGGCCGGCTCGACGGCCTCGCGCCGCCGCCCGCCGCGGGCGGGCCGGAGCCGGCCGCTGAAGCGGCACAGGAGAGCGCCGCGGAGGTGGGCGGCGGTGCCGGAGCCGGTTGATCCACGATGATCAGCTCGCGCAGTAGGGTGGTCGGATCGGTCCCGCAGCGGATCCAGTTCAGGAGTCGAGTAATCGGAGCAGCACGTGCCGCGTGAGGTGTACTTCTACGACCCGCCGGACCGCTTCGTGGCCGGCACGGTCGGGCTGCCGGGGCGCCGTACCTTCTTCCTGCAGGCGTCCAAGTCCGGCCGCACCACCAGCGTCGCCCTGGAGAAGGCGCAGGTGGCCGCGCTCGCCCAGCGGATCGACGAGCTTCTCGACGAGGTGGTACGACGCAGCGGCGGCACCAGCGAGGTGCCCGCCGTGGCGCCCGCCGAGCTGGCCGACACCGCGCCCCTGGACGCCCCCATCGAGGAGGAGTTCCGGGTCGGCACGATGGCGCTGGCGTGGGACGCGGAGGGCGAGCGGATGGTCGTCGAAGCGCAGGCGCTGGTCGAGTTGGACGCCGACTCCGACGAGGACCTGGCGGCGGCCGAGGAGGCGCTGCTGCAGGACGACGAGAACGGTCCGCCGATGCTGCGCGTACGCCTCACCGGGCAGATGGCGCGCGCCTTCGCCAAGCGGGCCAACGACGTGGTGAACGCCGGCCGCCCGCCCTGTCCGCTGTGCAGCCTGCCGCTCGACCCGGAGGGACACGTATGTCCGCGCCAGAACGGATACCGCCGGGGAGAGTGAGCCCGCTCTCCCTGGCGTCCGACGAGGCCCGCGCGCTGCTCACCGGCGGCGAGCTGACCGTCGCCGGGCGCATCCGCGGCGCGTCGAACGCGGTCCTGTTCTGCACCGTCGCCCACGCCGGGCGCACCGCGGAGTGCGTGTACAAGCCGGTCGCGGGGGAGCGCCCGCTGTGGGACTTCCCCGACGGGACGCTGGCGCAGCGCGAGGTGGCGGCGTACGAGGTCTCGGAGGCCACCGGCTGGGAGCTGGTGCCGCCCACCGTGCTGCGGGAGGGGCCGTTCGGCGAGGGCATGTGCCAGCTGTGGATCCCGTCCGCGGACGGGGACGGGGACGGGGACGGCGCTCCGGACGGCCCGGATGGAGCTGACAGCGCGGACGGCCCGGACGGCGCGGGGGAGACCGGCGCCGACCTGCTCGCCCTCGTCGACGGCGACGAGCCGGGCCCCGGCTGGAAGGCCGTCGGCTACGCCGAGACCGGCGGCAGCCGCCCCGCGCTGCTCGTGCACGCCGACGACGTACGGCTCCGCCGCCTCGCCGTCCTCGACGCCGTGATCAACAACGGCGACCGCAAGGGCGGCCACCTGCTGCCCGCGCCGGGCGGCCGGCTCTACGCCATCGACCACGGCGTGACGTTCCACACCGACGACAAGCTCCGCACCCTGCTGTGGGGCTGGGCCGGCGAGGCGCTGCCCGCCGAGGCCGTCGCCGTGCTGCGCCGGCTCGCGGACGGCCTCGCCGCCGACGGGCCGCTGGCCGCCCGGCTGGCGCCGCTGATCACCCCGGCCGAGGTGGCCGCGCTGCGCGCCCGCGTCGCCGCGCTGTTGGCCTCCGGGCGGCATCCGGAGCCGAGCGGCGAGTGGCCGGCGATCCCCTGGCCGCCGGTCTGAGCCCGGCCCGGCCGTCCCGCGCCGCCGGCGCCCGGGCGTAATGCGTACGAAACCGTCTCACCCCTGTCCGAAACCGCAAGCTCACACCGCCCCGGTCGTTTGGCCAGGCCACCGGCGGTTACGCTCGTTTACATGCATGCCTGGCCCGCTCCCGAGGTCCCGGTGCTCCCCGGCACTGGCCCCGACCTCCGCCTCCACGACACCGCGACCGGAGGGCTCGTCACCCTCGACCCCGGACCGGAGGCCCGCATCTACGTCTGCGGCATCACCCCCTACGACGCCACCCACATGGGGCACGCGGCCACGTACACCGCGTTCGACCTCGTGCAGCGCGTCTGGCTGGACAACAAGCGGCAGGTCCACTACGTGCAGAACGTCACCGACGTCGACGACCCGCTGCTGGTGCGGGCCGCCGAGACGGGCGAGGAGTGGACCGCGCTCGCCGACCGCGAGACGGACCTGTACCGCGACGACATGACCGCGCTGCGGAACCTCCCGCCCCGCGAGTTCGTCGGCGCGGTGGAGGCGATACCGGGCATCGTGCCCCTCGTCGAGCGGCTGCGCGACGCCGGTGCCGCGTACGAACTCGACGGCGACGTCTACTTCTCGGTCGAGTCCGACCCCCACTTCGGGTCCGTCTCCGGGCTCGACGCCGCCACCATGCGGGAGCTGTTCGCCGAACGCGGCGGCGACCCCGAACGCCCCGGCAAGAAGAACCCACTCGACCCGCTGCTGTGGAGCGCCGCCCGCGAGGGCGAGCCGAGCTGGGACGGCGGCACCCTCGGCCGCGGGCGGCCCGGCTGGCACATCGAGTGCGTCGCGATCTCGCTGGACCACCTCGGCATGGGCTTCGACGTGCAGGGCGGCGGCAGCGACCTGATCTTCCCGCACCACGAGATGGGCGCGTCCCACGCGCAGGTGCTGACCGGCGAGTACCCCTTCGCCAAGGCGTACGTGCACTCCGGTCTCGTCGCGCTGGACGGCGAGAAGATGTCCAAGTCCAGGGGCAACCTGGTCTTCGTCTCCCAGCTCCGCCGCGACGGCGTCGACCCCGTGGCCGTACGGCTCGCGCTGCTCGCCAACCACTACCGCACGGACTGGCATTGGACCGCCTCCGGGCTGGAGCGGGCGGAGGAGCGGCTGGCCCGCTGGCGCGCCGCCGTCTCCCGTCCGGAGGGGCCGGCCGCGGAGGCGCTCGTGGCGGAGGTCCGCGAGGCGCTGGCGAACGACCTGGACTCGCCCGCGGCGCTGGCCGCCGTCGACCGCTGGGCGGCGCTGCAGCGCGTCGAGGGCGGTACGGACACGGGCGCGCCCGGCGTGGTCTCACGGGCGGTGGACGCGCTGCTGGGCGTGGCGCTGTAGCGGCCCGGGCGGCGGGGCCGCGTCAGTCCTTGCCGCCGGCCTCGCCGTCGCGGCCCGGCTTGTCGCCGTCGCCGGCGGCGGGGCGGTCGGCGCCGTCGTCGGCACCGGAACCGTCCGCGTCACCGCTACCGGCGCCGTGGCTGTCGTCCCCGGTGTCGCCGTCGTCCTCGTCGGCGTGGTCCTCGTCGGCGCGGCCGGGGCCGTCGTTCTTCGCCTCCGCAGCGTCCGCGTCTTCGTCCCCGTCTTCGTCCCCGCCCTCTCCCTCTTCTTCGCCTTCCTCGCCGCCGTGCTCCTCCGGCGCGGGGAGGTCCGGGAAGGGCTGCGGTCCGGAGAGGTCGCGCAGGTACGGGCCGGGGCCGGTGTCCCGGCGGCGCAGGTAGCGCTCGAACTCGCGGGCGATCGCCTCGCCGGACGCCTCCGGCAGCTCCGCGGTGTCGCGCGCCTCCTCCAGCGTCTGCACGTACTCCGCGACCTCGGTGTCCTCGGCGGCCAGCTGGTCCACGCCCAGCTGCCAGGCCCGCGCGTCGTCGGGCAGTTCGCCGAGCGGGATGCGCACGTCGATCAGGTCGTCGAGCCGGTTGAGCAGCGCCAGGGTGGCCTTCGGGTTCGGCGGCTGGGACACGTAGTGCGGCACGGCGGCCCAGAGGCTGGCGGTCGGCACGCCCGCGTGCGTACACGCCTCCTGCAGGATGCCGACGATTCCCGTCGGGCCCTCGTAGCGGGTCTCCTCCAGGTCCATCGACTCGGCCAGCTCCGGGTCGGAGGTCACGCCGGTCACCGGCACCGGCCGGGTGTGCGGGGTGTCGCCGAGGAGCGCGCCGAGCAGGACCACCAGCTCGACGCCCAACTCGTGGGCGAAGCCGAGGATCTCGTTGCAGAACGAGCGCCAGCGCATGCTGGGCTCGATGCCGCGGACGAACACGAGGTCCCGCGGGTGGCCCTTGCCGTCGGCGTCGGCGATGCGTACCGCGGACAGCTGCGTCGTCGGCCAGGTGACCTTCCGTACGCCGCCGTGGAGGGTGACGGTGGGCCGGTTGACCTGGAAGTCGTAGTAGTCCTCGGCGTCGAGTGACGCGAAGACCTCGCCCTTCCACTCCCGGTCGAGGTGGCCGACCGCGGAGGAGGCGGCGTCACCGGCGTCGTTCCACCCTTCGAAGGCGCAGATCATCACCGGATCGACCAGCTCGGGCAGCCCCTCCAGCTCGATCACCCAGCGCCTCCTTCCGGCGGTTACGGCCCCTGTGGCCACGTGCTCCGAGACCTGCGGCCCCCAGCCTAAGGCTTCCCCGCCGACGCGCCGTATCCCGTGCGGTACGAGGACCGATTCATCCGAGGTGTGCACCTTAAGGAGGGTTGGCGGCGCGTCAGTGCGGATAAATCACTCACGGCCTCTGGACGTTGGCAAGCACACCCGGCTATACATCGGATGACTGATGAAAGATCCGATGTTCCAGACGCGAGGGAAGCCTGCATGCGACCGACTGTCACCGATTTGGACGTCTCCGACATCCGCTTCCCCACCTCACTGGAGCTCGACGGGTCGGATGCCATGCACCCCGATCCCGACTACTCGGCCGCGTACGTCGTGCTCCGCACCGACGCGCCCGGCGTCGAGGGCCACGGCTTCTGCTTCACGATCGGCCGCGGCAACGACGTCACCGCCGCCGCCATCCGCGCCCTCGCGCCCTACGTCGTCGGCCGCCCCGCGCCGCGTACCGCCGCCGACCTGGCCGACCTGTGCGCGTCCCTCACCCGCGACTCCCAACTGCGCTGGCTCGGCCCGGAGAAGGGCGTGATGCACATGGCCGCCGGCGCCGTGGTGAACGCGGCGTGGGACCTGGCCGCCGGGCAGGCGGGGCTGCCGGTGTGGGAGTTCCTGGCCGGCATGACCCCGGAGGAGCTGGTCTCCCTCGTCGACTTCCGCTACCTCTCCGACGCCCTCACCCCGGACGAGGCCCTCGCCCTGCTGCGCGCCGCCGAGCCCGGCCGCGCCGAGCGGGCCGCCCGGCTGCGCGCCGAGGGCTACCCCGCGTACACCACCACCCCCGGCTGGCTCGGCTACTCCGACGACAAGCTCGTCCAGCTCTCCAAGGCCGCCGTCGCCGAGGGCTTCGGCCAGATCAAGCTGAAGGTCGGCGACGACCTCGACGCCGACGTCCGCCGGCTGCGGCTCGCCCGCGAGGCCGTCGGCCCGGACGTGCGCATCGCCGTGGACGCCAACCAGCGCTGGGACGTCGCCGAGGCCGTGCGCTGGATGACCGCCCTGGCCCCGTACGAGCCGCACTGGATCGAGGAGCCCACCAGCCCCGACGACGTCCTCGGCCACGCCGCCGTACGCGCCGGGCAGCCGGTGAAGGTCGCGACCGGCGAACACGTCGCCAACCGCGTGATGTTCAAGCAGCTGCTCCAGGCCGGCGCCGTCGACTTCGTCCAGATCGACGCCGCCCGGGTGGCCGGCGTCAACGAGAACCTGGCCATCCTGCTGCTCGCCGCCAAGCACGGCGTCCCGGTCTGCCCGCACGCCGGCGGGGTCGGGCTGTGCGAGCTGGTGCAGCACCTGGCCATGTTCGACTACGTCGCCGTCTCCGGCACCCGCGCGGACCGCGTCATCGAGTACGTCGACCACCTGCACGAGCACTTCGCCGACCCGGCCGTGGTCGTGGACGGCCGCTACCGCGCGCCCGAGGCCCCCGGCTTCTCCGCGCGGATGCGCCCCGAGTCGCTCGCCGCGCACCGCTACCCCGACGGCCCGGTCTGGCAGGCGGTCGCCGAGCAGGCCGCCCTGCCGACCGGACCGCAGGCCGCATCCCCAGCCGCTTCCCCAGCCGAAAATCCGAGCCGCACACCCGAGACGACCGACGGGACGGGACTCCCATGCTGACTCGCAGCCTTCGCACGACCGCCGTCACGGCCTGCGCCACACTCCTCGCCATAACCCCGCTGGCGGCCTGCAACCGCGGCAACGACGCGGCCGGCGGCGACGGCCAGGTCGGCATCGACATGCCGCGCACCGACACCGACTTCTGGAACTCCTACCACCAGTACCTGAACAAGGGCGTCTCGGACGGCGTGGTCGACGCCCTGCCGATCACCAACTCCCAGAACGACATCGGCAAGCTGGTCGCCAACGTGCAGGCGTTCACCGACCAGGGCGCCGACGCCGTCATCATGGCGCCGCAGGACACCGGCGCCGTCGCCTCCACGCTGGAGCGGCTGGCGGAGGAGGACATCCCCGTCGTCAGCGTCGACACCCGCCCCGACAAGGGCGAGGTCTACATGGTCGTACGGGCCGACAACGAGGCGTACGGCCTCAAGGCCTGCGAATACCTGGGCGAGAAGCTGAAGGGCAAGGGCAAGGTCGTGGAGTTCCAGGGCGACCTGGCCTCCATCAACGGCCGCGACCGCTCGGTGGCGTTCAAGAAGTGCATGGACGAGAAGTACCCCGACATCGAGGTCTTCGAGCTGCCGACCGAGTGGAAGGGCGACGTCGCCTCCGCCAAGCTGCAGGGCGTCCTGGCCAAGGAGAAGAACATCGACGGCATCTACATGCAGGCCGGCGGCGCCTTCCTGCAGCCCACCCTCGCGCTGCTGGAGCAGAAGAACCTGCTCAAGCCCGCCGGCGAGGAGGACCACATCACAATCGTCTCCAACGACGGGATCCCCGAGGAGCTGGACGCCATCCGCTCCGGGAAGATCGACGCCACCGTCTCCCAGCCCGCCGACCTCTACGCCGAGTACGCCCTCTTCTACGCCCAGCAGGCGCTGAAGGGCAAGGAGTTCAAGCCCGGCAAGACCGACCACGGCTCGGAGATCGTGAAGATCCCGAACGGCTTGGAGGACCAGCTGCCCGCCCCGCTGGTCACCAAGGAGAACGTCGACGACCCGGAGCTGTGGGCCAACCAGCTCGAAAAGCAGGGCTGAGCGGTGCCCACGGCGCCCCCCGCCGTACGCGCCGACGGCGTCGTCAAGCGCTTCGGCCCCACGCTCGCGCTCGACGGCGTGCACCTGGAGGTCGCGCCCGGCGAGGCGCACGCCCTCGTCGGCCGCAACGGCGCCGGGAAGTCGACCCTCGTCTCCGTGCTCACCGGCATGGAGCGCCCCGACGCGGGCACGGTCACCTTCTCCGGCGAGCCCGCGCCGCCGTTCGGCGACACGGCGGCGTGGCGCGCCAGGGTCGCCTGCGTCTACCAGAAGCTCATGATCGTGCCGGACCTCACGGTCGCCGAGAACCTCTTCCTCAACCGCTTCACCGGCACCGGCCGCATCAACTGGCGCCGGCTGCGCACGCACGCCCGCGAGCTGCTGGCCGCGTACGGGGTGGAGGTGGACCCCGCCGCGCGGGCGAAGGACCTCGGCGTCGAGCAGCGGCAGTTCGTGGAAATCGCGAGAGCCCTCAGCTTCGGCGCCCGGCTGATCATCCTCGACGAGCCCACCGCCCGGCTCGACGCCGGCGGCATCGACCGGCTCTTCGACAAGCTGCGCGAGCTGCAGCGGCAGGGCGTCGCCTTTCTGTTCATCTCCCACCACCTGCAGGAGGTCTACGAACTCTGCGACACCGTCACCGTCTTCCGCGACGCCCGGCACATCCTCACCGCGCCGGTCTCCGGGCTGCCGAAGGAGGACCTGGTCGAGGCGATGACCGGCGAGGGTGCGCCCGCCGGCGGTCCGGCGAAGGCGTCGCCCAGCGCCATGATCCCGGGCCAGGCGGCGGCGCCCACGGGCACCGCCCCGCCGGCCGCGGACGCCGCCGGCGCGGTGCCCGTACTGCAGGCGCGGGCGCTGGCCGTGGCGGGCGCGTACGAGCCGCTGGACCTGGCCCTGCGCGCCGGCGAGGTCGTCGGCCTCGCCGGCGCCGCCGCCAGCGGCAACACCGCGATCGGCGAGACCCTCGTCGGCATGCGGGCGCCCGACGGCGGCGGGGTCGAGGTGCGCGGCGCCGCCGTACGCACCGGCAGCGTGCCGCACGCGCTGGAGGCCGGCATCGGGTACATACCGGAGGACCGGCACCGGCAGGGCCTCGTGCCCGGCCGCAGCGTCGCCGAGAACGCCACCCTCACCGTCGCCGACCAGCTCGGCCCGTACGGCACCGTGCTGCCCTCGCGCACCCGCCGGTTCGCCCAGCGCATGATCGAGTCGCTGGACATCAAGACCTCCGGACCCGCCCAGGACGTCGACGGGCTGTCCGGCGGCAACCAGCAGAAGGTCGTCATCGCCCGGGCGCTCGCCCGGGACCCGGGGGTGCTGGTGGCGATCAAGCCGACCGCGGGCGTGGACGTGAAGTCCAAGGACGCGCTGCTGGGCGTCGTCCGGCGGGTGGCCGAGAGCGGCAGTGCCGCCGTCATCGTCTCCGACGAACTGGACGACCTGCGCGTCTGCGACCGCGTGCTGGCGCTCTTCCACGGGCGCGTGGTCGCGGAGTTCGGCGGTGGCTGGACCGACCGGGAGCTGGTCGCCGCCATGGAGGGGATCGACCCCGGTCACCAAGAGCAGCAGGAGCAGCAGGAGCAGCGGCAACACCACAACAGCCAGCCCGACCAGCAGGACCAGCCGGAAAAGGGGCAGCAAGCATGACACGGCCTACGTCGACAGCGCGGCCGGCCGCCGCGGCCGAGGGCGGAGCGGTGGTGGAGAAGAAGCCGCAGCTGCAACTCGGCGGCCTGGAGATCGATCTCGGCCGCTGGCGCGACTTCTCGCTCGTACCCGTCATCTTCGTGCTCGGCGTGATCGGGTTCATCGTCTCGCCCGCGTTCCTCACCTCCGACAACCTCATCGGCGTCGTCCAGCAGTCCACCGAACTCGGGCTGCTGGTGCTGGCGCAGGCGCTGATCCTCATCAGCGGCCGGATGGACCTGTCGCTGGAGTCGACGATCGGCGTCGCGCCGGTGATCGCGCTCTGGCTCGTCCTGCCCGCCGAGGGCGGCCGGTTCACCGGCATCGAGCTGCTGCCGTCCGGCACGTCGGTCTTCCTGTGCATCCTCGTCGGCGCCGTGATCGGCTTGTTCAACGGCTTCCTCATCCTCAAGCTCAGAGTCAACGGCTTCATCGCCACGCTCGGCATGCTCGTCATGCTGCGCGGCCTGCACGAGGGCATCACGGGCGGCAAGTCCATCATCGAGGTGCCCGAGTCCTTCGCGTACCTCGGCAAGGAGAGCTGGCTCGGCGTGCCCGCCGCCGTCTACGTCTGCCTCGGGCTGTACGCCGTCGGCGGCCTGATGCTGGGCTACCTGCGGCACGGGCGGGCGCTGTACGCCATCGGCGGCAACCCGGAGGCGGCGCGCGCCGCGGGCATCCGGGTGGACCGCATCACGTGGATCGTGCTCGCCATCGGCGGCATGCTCGCGGCCTTCGCCGGCGTGCTCTACACCGGCCACTACGGCTCGGTCTCCGCCGGCCAGGGCAAGGACATGATCTTCCAGGTGTTCGCCGCGGCGGTCATCGGCGGCATCAGCCTGCGCGGCGGGCGCGGCACCCTCTTCGGCGCGCTGACCGGCGTGCTGACCCTCCAGCTCGTCATCAACGTGATGACGCTCGCGGGCGTCCCGGCGGAGTGGACGAAGTTCCTCAACGGGGCGATCATCATCGTGGCCCTGGTCATTTCCCGGTTCGTCAGCGGCGAGAAACAGGACTGAGAGGCGGCGGATGCGCCCCATACCCAGGCTCGGCCTCGGCTGCGCCAACCTCGGCAACCTCTACCGGGCGATGCCGGACGCCACGGCGGCCGAGATCGTCGAGAACGCGTTCGCGCACGGCTACGGCTACTTCGACACCGCACCGCACTACGGCGTCGGGCTGTCGGAGGAGCGCCTCGGCCGCGCGTTCGCGGGCCGGCCGCGGGACTCGTACACCGTGTCCACCAAGGTCGGCAGGCGGCTGCGGCCGCTGGGCCCCGGCGAGACCGAGCCCGCCCACGACTTCGTCGACACCCCGGCCCGCGGCCGGGTGTGGGACCTGACCCGGGACGGGATCCGGGCGACGCTGGAGTCGTCGCTGGCTCGGCTGGGGCTCGACCGCGTGGAGATCGCGTACCTCCACGACGTCGAGAACCACCTGCCGCAGGTGTACGAGACCGCATTCGCGGCGCTCGCGGAGCTGAAGGAGGAGAAGGTCGTCGGCGCCATCGGCTTCGGCATGAACTTCAGCGACCACCTCGGCCGGCTCGTCGCCGACCTCGACGTCGACGTGGTGCTGTGCGCCGGCCGCTGGACGCTGCTGGAGCGCAGCGCGTACGACGACCTGCTGCCGGTCTGCGAGCGGCGCGGCACCTCCGTGGTCGTGGGCGGCGTCTACAACACCGGACTGCTCGCCGACCCGCGGCCGGGCGGACGCTTCCACTACGGCGAGGCGCCGGCCGAGGTGGTGGCGCGGGCGCAGGGGATCGCCCAGGTGTGCCGCGAGTTCGGGGTGCCGCTGAAGGCGGCGGCGCTGCGCTACCCGTTCGCGCACCCGGCGGTGGTCTCGGTCGTCCCCGGCGCCTCCCGGCCGGGGGACGTCAAGGAGAACGCGGAGATGTTCGGGTACGACATCCCCGACGGGCTCTGGCCCGCGCTCGTCGAACGCGGGCTGCTCGACGCCGACCTGCCGCTGCCGGTGTCCGCGGGAGGCTGACCGTGCCGCGCATCGACGCCCACCATCACCTCTGGGACCTGACCCGCCGCCCGCAGCCGTGGATGGACGGCGCCTGGGCGGACCCGATCCGGCGCACGTACACGCTGGACGACCTGCGGCCGCATCTCGCCGAGCACGGGATCGACGGCACGGTGGCGGTGCAGTCCTCGGCCTCGTACGAGGAGACGCTGGAGCTGTGCCGCGAACCGAGCCCGCCCGTGGACCTGGTCTGCGGCTGGCTCGACCTGACCTCGTCCGCGCTGGACGCGGACACGTTCGCCCGCCAGCCGCCGCGGTTCACGGCGCTGCGGCACCAGGTGCAGGACGAGCCCGACCCGCGGTGGCTCGAACGCCCGGGGGTGTTGCGGGCGTTGGCGCTCGCGGGCGCCGCGGAGTTCACGTTTGACCTGCTGGTCACCCCGCGCGAGCTGCCCGCCGCCATCGCCGCGGCGCGCGCGGTGCCGCAGACCCGGTTCGTGCTCGACCACGCCGGCAAGCCGCCGATCGCGGCGGGGGAGTGGCAGCCGTGGGCGGACCTGGTCGCGGAGCTGGCCCGGCTGCCGCACGTCAGCTGCAAACTGTCCGGCCTGGTCACGCAGGCGGACTGGGAGAACTGGCGGCCGGCGGATGTGCTGCCGTACGCCCGGCACGTGATCGACGTCTTCGGGCCGGACCGGATCCTGTTCGGCTCGGACTGGCCGGTGTGCACGCTGGCCGCGGACTACGGCCGGGTGGTCGAGCTGGCCGAGGAGGCGGCGGCGGACCTCACGGCGGCGGAGCGGGAGGCGGTCTTCGGCGGCAACGCGCGCCGGGTCTACGTCCCGGACTGACGCGCGGGCCGCGCAGGGGCGGGCCACCCGGGTCGGGCGGCCCCCGCGCCGGGGCCGGCGGCGGCCGGCGTCACAGCGTCCGGCGCAGCCACTGCTCCACGCTCGCGATGTGCACCGTCGCCCACGAGCGCGCCGCCTCCGCGTCCCGGCTGCGCATGGCGTCGAGGATCGCCCGGTGCTCGGTGAGCGTGCGCCGTATCGCGTCCTCCTGCGTCAGGCCGCGCCAGATCCTGGCCCGGGCCGTCGGCCCCGACAGGCCCTCCAGCAGCGAGCTGAGCACGGAGTTCCCCGACGCCTGCACGATCCGGCGGTGGAACTCCAGGTCGGCGCGGACCAGTTCCTCCACCGACGGGTCCGGGCCCAGCTCGGCCAGCTCCGCCTCCAGCGCGTCCAGCTCGGGTTCGGGGATGCCGGTGCAGGCCAGCGCCGTGGCGGCGGGCTCCAGGATGCGGCGTACGGCCAGCAGCTCCAGCACGGTGTCGTCGCGGTGGAAGTCGACGACGAAGCTCATCGCCTCCAGCAGCAGCTGGGAGTCGAGGCTCGTGACGTACGTGCCGTCGCCCTGCCGTACGTCGAGGATGCGTATCAGCGCGAGCGCGCGCACCGCCTCGCGCAGCGAGTTGCGGGACAGGCCGAGTTCGGCCGCCAGCTCGCTCTCCTTGGGCAGCCGGTCGCCCGGCCGGAGCTTCCCGGAGACGATCATGCCCTTGATCTTTTCGATCGCCTCGTCCGTGACCGCCATCTCGCCGCCCTTCCCGGCACAGACATCCGATGTCTGTGCGCCTCCATTATGACCTGCGCAGGGGCACGAGTCCCCAGGGATCACATGGAATCTCGCCGGAGGCGGAAAGGGGCGGCGAGAGGCACCTCGTGGTGCTTCTCGCCCGGTCCGCAGGCGTGGGGTGCGGGGGCGCAGCCCACGAGGAAGCGGGAAGGGGCGGGGACCGGGCGCCCCACCCCGCGCCCGGCCGGCTCGCGCCCGCACGCCACCCGCGCTACGCCACCCGCGCGAGCCTTCCTTCCCCGCTCAGTCCTGCTTGCGCGCGAGCAGCTCCCGCACCCGGGCCCGTACCCCGTCGGTGTCCAGGCCGCGGATCGTCACCGTCGTGCGGCGGCGCAGCACGTCGTCCTCCGTCTCGGCCCACTCGTGGTCGCGGGCGTAGACCACCTGCGCCCAGATCTCGGGGCCGTCCGGGTGGATGCGCTCGCCCAGGTCCGGGTTCTCGTTGACCAGGCGGGCGATGTCGAAGGACAGCGAGCCGTAGTGCGTGGCCAGCTGACGGGCGGTGTCGGGGGCCATGCGGTGGCCGGGGTCGCGGTCGACGAGGAGCCGGTGCGCGACGGCGTTCGGGTTGGCCACGCCCGGCAGCGGGGTGTGCCGCACCAGGGACTTCACCGGCTGCATGTCCTCGGCGATCGCGCCGCCGTGCTCCTTGGCGAGCTTGCGCAGCACCATCCGGCCGATGTGCCGGTACGTCGTCCACTTGCCGCCCGCCACCGACAGCATCCCGCCGGAGCCCTCGGTGACGACCGTCTCCCGCTTGGCCTGCTCCGTGCCGCCGGGGCCGCCCGGCAGCACCCGCAGCCCGGCGAAGGCGTACGTCATGTGGTCGCGGGACAGGTCCTCGTCGCGCACCGACAGCGACGCCTCGTCGAGGATCTGCGCGATGTCCGCGTCGGTCGGGCGCACGTCGGCCGGGTCGCCCTCGTACATCTCGTCCGTGGTGCCCAGCAGCAGCTGGTCCTCCCACGGCAGCGCGAAGGTGACGCGGTACTTGTCCACCCACGTCGACATCGCGGCGTGCCACGGCGACCGCCGCTTGAGCACGATGTGCGCGCCCTTGGAGAGCCGGATCGACGGTGCCGCGGCCGGGTCCTCCAAGTGCCGCAGGTGGTCCACCCACGGCCCGGTGGCGTTGAGCACCAGCCGGGCGTCCACGCCGAACTCGGCGCCGCTCAGCCGGTCCCGCAGCTCCGCGCCCGTCACCTGGCTGTGGGTGAAACGCAGCCCGGTGACCTCGGCGTGGTTGAGGACGACGGCGCCGGCGCCGACCGCGGCCCGTACCGTCATCACCGCCATCCGCGAGTCGTTCATCTGGTGGTCGCCGAAGACCGCGACCGCCTTGAGCCCCTCCGTGCGCAGCGCGGGGATGTCCCGGGCCGCGCGGGAGGGGGTGATGAGGTGCCCGACGCCGTCGCGGAAGGCGGACAGTGCGGAGTACGCGAGAACACCGGCGCCGAGCTTGGCGGCGCCGTGCGGGCCGCCCTTGTAGAGCGGCAGGTAGAAGGGGAGCGGGTTGACCAGGTGCGGCGCTACGTCGCGGGCCAGCACCCGGCGCTCGTGGTGGTTCTCGGCCACCAGCTTCACGGCACCGTTCTGCAGGTAGCGGATGCCGCCGTGGACGAGTTTGGAGGACGCGGACGAGGTGGCGCCGGCGAAGTCGCCGGCGTCCACCATCGCCACCCGCAGTCCCGACTGCGCGGCGTGCCAGGCAACCGAGGTGCCCAGTATCCCGCCGCCGATGACCAGGAGGTCGTACGTCGCCCGGTCGAGCAGATCCCGCGTCTCCGCGCGGCCCAGGGTGCGGCCGGCAGTCGGGTGCGTCCCGAGCGCGGGTATCGCCGCCGGGACGGTCTGCGGGAGGGTCATCGTCGCTACTCCTTGTCTTCGATCCAGCCCATGGAGCGCTGGACGGCCTTGTGCCAGTCTTTGTATTCGCGTTCGCGGGTGGCCTCATCCATGCGGGGGGTCCATTCCGCGGCCCGGCGCCAGTTGGCGCGCAGGGTGTCGGTGTCGGGCCAGTACCCGACTGCCAGACCGGCCGCGTACGCCGCGCCCAGACACGTGGTCTCCGCGACCAGCGGACGCACCACGGGGGCGTTGAGGACGTCGGCGAGGGTCTGCATCAGGAGGTTGTTGGCGGTCATGCCGCCGTCGACCTTCAGCGCCGCCAGCTCGACCCCGGAGTCCTTGAACATGGCGTCGACGATCTCGCGGGTCTGCCAGGCGGTGGCCTCCAGCACCGCACGCGCCAGATGTGCCTTGGTCACATACCGCGTCAGCCCGGCGATGACGCCGCGAGCGTCATCACGCCAGTACGGCGCGAACAGCCCGGAGAACGCCGGAACGAAGTAGGCCCCGCCGTTGTCCTCCACACTCAGCGCCAACGTCTCGATCTCCGCGGCGGTGGAGATGATGCCCATCTGATCCCGCATCCACTGCACCAGCGCACCGGTGATCGCGATCGACCCTTCCAGCGCGTAGACGGCAGGTTGGTCACCGATGCGGTAGCCGACCGTGGTGATCAGGCCGTTCTCGGAGTGAACAGGCTCGCCGGCGGTGTTCATCAGCAAGAACGTGCCGGTACCGTAGGTGGACTTCGCCTCACCGGTGGCGAAGCAGGTCTGGCCGAACAGCGCAGCCTGCTGATCACCCAGCGCCGAAGCCACCGGAATACCGGTCAGGCTGCCGGAGGCGGCGTGGCCGTAGACCTCCGCGGAGGAGCGGATTTCGGGCAGGACCGCGGTGGGCACGCCCATGGCCTGGCAGATGCTCTCGTCCCAGTCGAGGGTTTCGAGGTTCATGAGCATGGTGCGGGAGGCGTTGGTGACGTCGGTGACGTGGTGGCCGCGTCCGGGGCCGCCGGTGAGGTTCCAGATGACCCAGGAGTCCATGGTGCCGAACAGGATGTCGCCGGCCTCGGCGCGCTCGCGCAGGCCGGGGTTGTGGTCCAGCAGCCAGCGGATCTTGGGGCCGGCGAAGTAGGAGGCCAGCGGCAGGCCGGTGGCGCTGCGGAAGCGGTCCTGGCCTTCGCTGCCGCCGAGTTCGCGGCACAGCTCGGCGGTGCGGGTGTCCTGCCAGACGATGGCGTTGGCGACGGGTTCGCCGGTGTGCTTGTCCCACAGCACGGTGGTCTCGCGCTGGTTGGTGATGCCGATGGCTTTGACGTCGGCGGAAGTGATGCCGGCTTTGGCGACGGCGCCGTCGACGACCTGCTGGACGTTGCGCCAGATCTCGTTGGCGTTGTGCTCCACCCAGCCGGGCCTGGGGAAGATCTGCTCGTGTTCCTTCTGGTCCACCGACACGATCCGGCCATCGGTGTCGAACACGATGCACCGGCTCGAAGTCGTCCCCTGATCGATGGCCGCAATGAACGGGCCTGCGGTGTGTGCGTCGGTCATGTCGCTCCGTACGTCGTTGTTTCGGCTTGGGTCGGGGTGGCGCCCTGCGCCGTCCCGACCGGCGGGCGGACGGGACGTGCGGGCTCAGGCGAAGGCGACTTCGTAGAGTCCGCCGGCGAGGGCGCCGCCGATCAGCGGGCCGATGACGGGGACCCACGCGTACGTCCAGTCCGAGCCGCCCTTGTTGGGCAGCGGCAGCAGGGCGTGGACGATGCGCGGCCCGAGGTCGCGCGCGGGATTGATGGCGTACCCGGTGGGGCCACCGAGGGAGAGACCGATGCTGACCACGACCAGGGCGGTGATCAGCACGCCGAGGGTGCCGAGGCCGTTGCCCTCGTCGTTGAGGCCCTGGGTGAGGATCGCGATGACGAGGACGAAGGTGGCGATGATCTCGGTCATCACGTTCTGCACGGTGTTACGGATCTCGGGGCCGGTGGAGAAGATGCCGAGCACCGGGCCGGCGCCCTTCTCGTGGGCCTCGATCGCCTTGGCGTCCGCGCCCTCGAGATGGCCGACCACTTCCCTGTCGGTGAGGTGGTCGTGGAACTGGCCGTAGTACGCGAGCCACACGAACGTCGCACCGATGACGGCGCCGAGCATCTCGGAGACGACGTACAACGGTACGTCGCCCCAGTCGGTGGTGCCCTCGATCGCGAGGCCGAGCGTCACCGCCGGGTTGAGGTGGGCACCGGAGACGCCGGCGGCGACGTAAGCGCCGGTCAGGACCGCGAGACCCCAGCCGAAGGCGACCGCGACCCAGCCCGCTTTGAAAGCCTTGGACTTCTTGAAGGTGATGGCGGCGACCACGCCACCACCGAGAACGATCAGCAAGGCCGTTCCCACGACCTCACCGGTGAAGATATCCCAGTTGGACGGGTCCATCCTGCGACTCCTTTGTCCTGGGTGGTCCGTATGTGGAGACCGGTCCATCCCTGTAACACCATACGACAAAAATGTCGTTAGGCGTTCGGCAATGCCGACCGGTGCACGGCAGTGTTCCGCCACGTCACAGGCGCGTCAAGGCCCGGCGACGGGAAAACGAAGAATCGGCGAAGCGCGGCGCCCGCCGCGCTCAGAAACGCCCGGCGCCCAGGTCCCGGGCCACCGCCCGGGCGCAGTCGCGCACCGCGGCCACCAGCTCGGGCCGCAGCTCGCCGCCGGGGCAGACGCGCTCCACCGCCCCGGTGACGCCCACCGCGCCCACGGGCATCCCGCGGCGGTCGCGTACGGGGGCGGCGACGGAGGCGATGCCGTCCCAGGTCTCCTCGACGTCCGAGCCCCAGCCGCGGGCCTGGGTCAGCTCCAGGATCTGTTCGAACTCGGCCGTATCGGTGACGGTGGCGGGTGTGAGCGCCTTGCGGTCACCCTCCGTGGCCTCCGCGTGCGCCACCGGGTCCACGGCGCACAGGACCTTGCCCAGCGCCGTGCTGTGCAGCGGCTGCATGGCGCCTATCTCCAGCACCTGCCGGCTGTCGTCGGGCCGGAAGACGTGGTGGACGATCAGCACGCCCTGGTGGTGCAGCACGCCGAGGTGCACGCTCTCGCCGCTGGCACGGGCCAGGTCGTCGGTCCAGGGCAGGGCGCGGGCTCGCAGCTCGTGCACGTCGAGGTAGCTGTTGCCCAGGCGCAGCAGCTCGGCGCCCAGCTGGTAGCGCCCGGAGACCGGGTCCTGCTCGACGAAGCCCTCCTGCTGCAGCGTGCGCAGGATGCCGTGTGCCGTGCCCTTGGCGAGGCCCAGCGTCGAGGCGACATCCGACAGGCCCAGGCGCCGCTCTCCTCCGGCCAGCAGGCGCAGCACCGCAGCCGCTCGCTCGAGCGACTGGATGTTCCGTGCCACGGAAGGTCCTCCTCCACGAGACCCGCAGTTCGACAATGCTGAACAGTATCGGTCATTGTCACGCCGCAGGGGGGTGGTCGGGGAAGACCCCGGAAGTGTCGATCCTGCACGAGCCCGCCGGAAAACTCCGCACAGCGGCATCGTCCGGGTCGTGGGACGGCCCGCGCCGCACCGGCCGCGGCGATACCCTGGGCCCGTGCACCGGTCCTCGCGGGCCGCGCATAGCCGACAGCCGTCGCACACGAGGGAGTATCCCTATGGCCTCGCAGCCGTCCCAGTCCGCAGCCAGCCAGCAGACCCGCGCCGACGCGCTCCGGGAGGCCCTCGCCACCCGCGTGGTCGTCGCCGACGGCGCCATGGGCACCATGCTCCAGGCCCAGGAGCCCACGCTGGCGGACTTCGAGCAACTCGAAGGCTGCAACGAGATCCTCAACGTCACCCGCCCCGACATCGTGCGCTCGGTGCACGACGAGTACTTCGCGGCCGGTGTCGACTGCGTGGAGACCAACACGTTCGGCGCCAACCACGCCGCCCTCGGCGAGTACGACATCGCGGACCGGATCTTCGAGCTCTCCGAGGCCGGCGTTCGCATCGCCCGCGAGTCCGCCGACGAGCACGCCGCCGGCGACGGCCGGCAGCGCTGGGTCCTCGGCTCCATGGGCCCCGGCACGAAGCTGCCCACGCTGGGCCACATCGGGTACGGCACGCTGCGTGACGCGTACCAGCAGAACGCCGAGGGCATGATCGCCGGCGGCGCCGACGCGCTGCTCGTCGAGACCACCCAGGACCTGCTGCAGACCAAGTCCGCCGTCCTCGGCGCCCGCCGCGCACTGGCCGCCACCGGCGCCGACCTGCCGCTCATCTGCTCGGTGACCGTCGAGACCACCGGCGCCATGCTGCTCGGCAGCGAGATCGGCGCCGCCCTTACCGCGCTGGAGCCGCTGGGCATCGACATGATCGGGCTGAACTGCGCCACCGGCCCGGCCGAGATGAGCGAGCACCTGCGCTACCTCGCCCGGCACTCCCGGGTGCCGCTGTCCTGCATGCCCAACGCCGGCCTCCCGGTCCTCGGCAGGGACGGCGCCCACTACCCCCTCACCCCCGGCGAACTGGCGGACGCCCAGGAGACGTTCGTGCGCGAGTACGGCCTGTCCCTGGTCGGCGGCTGCTGCGGCACCACCCCCGAGCACCTGCGGCAGCTGGTCGAGCGGGTACGGGACCTGGAACCGGCCGAGCGCGCCCCCCGGCCCGAGCCGGGGGCGGCGTCGCTGTACCAGACGGTGCCGTTCCGCCAGGATACCTCGTACCTGGCGATCGGTGAGCGCACCAACGCCAACGGCTCGAAGAAGTTCCGTACCGCCATGCTCGAAGGCCGCTGGGACGACTGCGTGGAGATGGCCCGCGACCAGATCCGCGAGGGCGCCCACATGCTCGACCTCTGCGTCGACTACGTCGGCCGCGACGGCGCCGCCGACATGGCCGAGCTGGCCGGCCGCTTCGCCACCGCCTCCACGCTGCCGATCGTGCTGGACTCCACCGAGGTCGAGGTGATCCGCGCCGGGCTGGAGAAGCTCGGCGGCCGGGCCGTCATCAACTCCGTCAACTACGAGGACGGCGACGGCCCCGAGTCGCGCTTCGCCCGCGTCGCGACGCTCGCCCGGGAGCACGGCGCCGCGCTGATGGCGCTGACCATCGACGAGGAGGGGCAGGCGCGCACCGCCGAGCACAAGGTCGCCATCGCCGAGCGGCTGATCGACGACCTCACCGGCAACTGGGGCATCCACGAGTCCGACATCCTCATCGACTGCCTGACGTTCACCATCTGCACCGGCCAGGAGGAGTCCCGCGGCGACGGCCTCGCCACCATCGAGGCCATCCGCGAACTCAAGCGCCGCCACCCCGACGTGCAGACGACGCTCGGCCTGTCGAACATCTCCTTCGGCCTCAACCCGGCCGCCCGGGTCGTGCTCAACTCCGTCTTCCTCGACGAGTGCGTGAAGGCCGGTCTCGACTCCGCCATCGTGCACGCCAGCAAGATCCTGCCGATCGCCCGGCTGGAGGAGGAGCAGGTCCAGGTCTGCCTGGACCTCATCCACGACCGGCGCCGCCCGGCGCGGGGCGACGAGCCCGCGTACGACCCGCTGCAGCGCCTTCTGGAGCTGTTCGAGGGCGTCGACACCAAGTCGATGAAGGCCGGCAAGGCCGAGGAGCTGGCCGCGCTGCCGCTGGCGGAGCGGCTGAAGCGGCGGATCATCGACGGCGAGAAGAACGGACTGGAGGCCGACCTCGACGCCGCGCTCGCCGAGCGGCCGGCCCTGGACATCGTCAACGAGACGCTGCTCGACGGCATGAAGGTGGTCGGCGAGCTGTTCGGCTCCGGGCAGATGCAGCTCCCGTTCGTGCTGCAGTCCGCCGAGGTGATGAAGACCGCGGTGGCCTATCTGGAGCCGCACATGGAGAAGGTCGAGGACGGCGCGGGGGGCTCCGGCAAGGGCACGATCGTGCTGGCCACGGTGCGCGGCGACGTGCACGACATCGGCAAGAACCTCGTCGACATCATCCTGTCCAACAACGGCTACAACGTGGTCAACCTCGGTATCAAGCAGCCGGTTTCCGCCATCCTGGAGGCCGCGGAGGAGCACGCGGCGGACGTGATCGGGATGTCCGGGCTGCTGGTGAAGTCCACGGTGATCATGAAGGAGAACCTGGAGGAGCTCAACCAGCGCCGGCTGGCCTCCCGTTACCCGGTGATCCTCGGCGGCGCCGCGCTCACCCGCGCGTACGTCGAGCAGGACCTGCACGAGGTCTACGAGGGCGAGGTCCGCTACGCCCGCGACGCCTTCGAGGGGCTGCGGCTCATGGACGCCCTCATCGGCGTCAAGCGCGGCGTCCCCGGCGCCGAGCTGCCCGAGCTGCGCCCCCGCCGGGTACGCGCGAGCACCCCCGCGCCCGCCGCGGGAACTGCGGGCTCCGCTGACGACGGTGCCGCCCGCGCCCGCTCCGACGTGGCGACCGACAACCCCGTGCCCGCCCCGCCGTTCTGGGGCACCCGGGTCGTCAAGGGCATCCAGCAGGCCGACTACGCCTCCTGGCTGGACGAGGGCGCGCTGTTCAAGGGGCAGTGGGGGCTGAAGGCGGCGCGCGGCGGCGACGGCCCGTCGTACGAGGAACTGGTCGCCGCCGAGGGCCGGCCGCGGCTGCGCGGGCTGCTGGACCGGCTGCAGACCGACAACCTCCTGGAGGCGGCCGTCGTCTACGGCTACTTCCCCTGCGTCTCCAAGGGCGACGACCTGATCGTCCTGGGCGAGGACGGCAGCGAGCGCACCCGCTTCTCCTTCCCGCGGCAGCGGCGCGGGCGGCGGCTGTGCCTGGCGGACTTCTTCCGGCCGGAGGACTCCGGCGAGACGGACGTCGTCGGGTTCCAGATCGTCACCGTCGGCTCGAAGATCGGCGAGGCCACGGCCGAGCTGTTCGCCGCCGATTCGTACCGCGAGTACCTGGAGCTGCACGGGCTCTCCGTGCAGCTCGCCGAGGCGCTGGCGGAGTACTGGCACGCGCGGGTACGCGCCGAGCTGGGCTACGCCGGCGAGGACCCGGCACAGGTCGAGGACATGTTCGCGCTGAAGTACCGCGGCGCCCGGTTCTCGCTCGGCTACGGCGCCTGCCCGGACCTGGAGGACCGGGCGAAGATCGCCGAGCTGCTGGGGCCGGAGCGTATCGGCGTGAAGCTCTCCGAGGAGTTCCAGCTGCACCCCGAGCAGTCCACGGACGCGATCGTCATCCACCACCCCGAGGCGAAGTACTTCAACGCCCGCTGACCCGCTGACCCGCGCCCGCCGGCCCGTACCGGACCCGGCCGCGTCCGAAGAGTGCCCGAACGGTGTCGCCGGGCGCTTTTCGGACAGTCGGCCTACACTGGTCGGTCCGGAACAGGCCGGTCGCCTCTGGCGGCCGGCCTTTGCGCCCCTTCGAGGGAGGTGAGCGGATGACCGGCAGCATCCCCGCTGAAGGCACCCGAACGGCCGAGGGCACCGCCCCGGTCCGCCGGGTGCGCTCGACCCGCGGGACCACGCCGCAGGCCGTGCTGCTCGACATGGACGGCACTCTGGTCGACACCGAGGGCTTCTGGTGGGCCGCCGAGGTCTCGGTCTTCGCCGAGTTCGGCCACGAGCTGAACGAGGAGCAGCGCCGGGTCGTCGTCGGCGGCCCGATGTCGCGCAGCGCCGCGTACCTCATCGCCTCGACCGGCGCCGACATCGCGCTGCCCGAGCTGACCACCCGGCTCAACACCCGCTTCGAGGAGCTGGTCGACGGCAACGTGCCCCTCATGCCCGGCGCCCGGCGGCTGCTCACCGAACTCGCCGCGCACGACGTGCCCACGGCGCTGGTCTCCGCCTCCCACCGGCGCATCATCGACCGGGTGCTCCGCTCGCTGGGCCCCGAGTTCTTCCACCTCTCCGTGGCCGGCGACGAGATCCCGCGGACGAAGCCCCACCCCGACCCGTACCTGCACGCCGCCGCCGCCCTCGGCGCCGACCCGCGGCGCTGCGCCGTGGTGGAGGACACCCTCACCGGTGTGACGGCGGCGGAGGCGGCCGGCTGCGCGGTCGTGGCGGTGCCGTCGGTGACGCCGATCGAGCCCGCGCAGGGACGGCACCTCGTGCGCTCCCTCACGGAAGTCGATCTCCCCTTTCTCCGCTCCGTAGTCGAGCGCCTCCAGTGAGAAAGCGACGGAGAAACTCCGCGCGGCGGCGCATGTATTTTGCGTGACGAAAGTCATTACCCCATTGCGGCTTCCGGGCGCGGATTCAACAGGGTGAGCTTTCTCACGTGAAGAGTTCTCGACAGGTGCCCTGGACTGTGCTGCCGGGGGCCCGGCCGTCTCCCGTCGCGCCCCTCTATGTCAGGTTTGGTTGGTGTTCGCGGCCATTGTTCCCGCGTCCGGTTATCGGAAGGAAGCCGGGCGTAATCTCCGCGTGATTCCTTCTCAACTTCCCTGCGGCCCGGCCTGGCTGGGTGCTCCGGCTAATCTCTCCGGGGAAGCCCGAGGGAGAAAGTAGACCATGATTCGTAAGTCGTACGTGCTGCCCGCGCTGCTGGGCATGCTCGCCCCGGTTCTCGCCTCCTGCGGCATGGTGGGGGACTCCGGCGGAGACGGCGACGCGATCGTGGTGGGCACAACCGACCGGCTGGAGCTGACCGAGGAGAACCCCGCCCCGCTCGACCCGGCCACGGCGTACGACATCAACTCCTGGAACGTCCTGCAGAACACCTTCCAGACGCTGATGCGGATGCCGCGTACGGGCTCGGAGCCCGAACCGGACGCCGCGGAGCGGTGCGTCTTCGCCGACCGGCTCAGCGAGCAGTACCGCTGCACGCTCCGCGACGGCCTGAAATTCACCAACGGCCACGACCTGACGGCCGAGGACGTCAAGTTCTCGATCGAGCGGATGCTGGAAATCAAGAACCCCAACGGCCCGTTCCCGCTGCTCGCCAACGTCGACACCGTGGAGACCCCCGACGCGCTGACCGTGGTCTTCCACCTCAAGACGCCGGACGCGACGTTCCCCCTCAAGCTCGCCACCCCCGCCGCGGCCATCGTCGACAGCGAGGTCTACGAGAAGGACAAGCTCTACAAGGGCTTCGAGATCGCCGGCTCCGGCCCGTACAGCCTGAAGGTGGAGCACGAGAACGACGTCGCCACCAAGGCCGTCTACACCGGCAACGACGACTACAAGGGCGAGGTCGAGCCGCAGAACGACGCGGTCGAGGTGCATTACTTCGACACCTCCAAGCACATGGAGGACGCCATCTCCGGCGGCGACATCGACGTGATGGGCCGCAGCCTGAAGCCGGAGCAGATCAACCGCCTCGACGAGGGCGCCGACAGCGACATCAGCCTCTTCGAGACGCCCGGCGCGGAGATCGCCTACCTCGTCTTCGACGTGCGGAACCCGACCGTCGAGGACGTCGCCGTACGCCGGGCGACGGCCGAGGTGATCGACAGGACGAAGCTCGCGCGGGACGTCTACCAGCGCACCGTCGACCCGCTGTTCGCGATGATCCCGCGCGGCATCATCGGCCACAACACCGCGTTCCACGACGCCTACGGCGACCGTCCGGACGTCGACAGCGCCCGCGAACTGCTGCGGGAGGCAGGCGTCGAGACGCCGGTCCAGCTCACCCTGAACTACACCAGCGACCACTACGGCGAGACGACGAAGGCAGAGTTCGAGGAGCTGCGCGACCAGCTCAACCGGTCCGGCCTCTTCGACGTCACCGTCAAGGGCGACACCTGGGAGACGTACAAGAAGAGCTACGCGGAGAACCGGTACGCCGTCTACGGCCTGCACTGGTACCCCGACTTCCCCGACCCCGACACGTTCACCGCGCCGTTCGTCGGCGAGGAGAACTTCACCTTCAACAACTACGAGAGCTCCGTCGTCGAGGACCTGATCCCGCGGACCCGCCAGGAGGCGCAGCGGGAACGTACGACGGACAGCTTCGAGCGGGTCCAGGACGTCCTCGCCAGCGACGTCCCGTACCTCCCGCTTTGGCAGGGCAAGCAGTACATCGCGGCGCGCGACACCGTCACGGGGGCGGAATGGGCGCTCAACTCGTCGTCGACGCTGCAGCTGTGGGAGCTGCGGCGCGGGCTGAGCGAGTAGGGGCCACCGGCGGTACCGCGCCGGGCAGTGAACCGACCCGAGCGAAGGACCCACACACGTGAAGAAGGCTGTCCAGCGGCTCGCCCCACCCGTCGGTGCCGCCATGGCCACCGTACTGCTCGCCGCCGGCTGCGGCTCGGACTCCGGACCGGGGGCCGGCTCCGGTGACGCGGTCGTGATGGGGATGACCGACAAGGTCACCGCCATCGATCCCGCCGCGGGCTACGACGTCGGCTCCTGGCTGGTGTTCAACAACGTCTTCCAGTCCCTGCTGAGCTTCCCCAAGGGCGCCACCGAGCCCGAACCGGAGGCGGCGAAGGACTGCGCCTTCGACGACGCCGACAGCCGCGTCTACACCTGCACCCTGCAGGACGGGCTGAAGTTCTCCAACGGCTCGGAACTCACCTCCGAGGATGTGAAGTTCTCCTTCGAACGCACCCTCGGCATCAACGACCCCGCGGGCCCCGCCATCCTCCTCGACTCGGTCGGCAATATCGAGACGCCCGACGAGCTGACCGTCACCTTCCGGCTGGACTACCCCGACGCGACCTTCCCCATGAAGATCGCCTCCGGCGCCGGATCGATCGTGGACAGCGACTCCTACCCGCGGGACAAGCTGCGCGAGGACGGCAAGGCCGTCGGCTCCGGCCCGTACAAGCTGGACTCCTACCAGGAGGGCAGGGAGGCGGAGTTCACCGTCAACTCCGGCTACAAGGGCACCGCGACGGTGCAGAACTCCGGGATGACGCTGCGGCTTTACGGCGGCTCCGGCGGCGACGACACGCTGAAGCAGGACCTGGAGAACGGCGACATCGACCTGGCCTACCGCGGCCTGGCGATGAAGGACATCGCCGAGCTGCAGGACCAGGCCGGCGCCGGCCAGAAGATCCAGCTCGTCGAGGGCACCAGCGCCGAGGTGCAGCACCTGGTCTTCAACATGGACGATCCGGTCGCCGGCAACCCGGCGGTGCGCAAGGCGTTCGCGTACCTCATCGACCGCAACGCGCTGGTCAGCGAGGTCTACGAGGGCACCGCGGAGGAGCTGTACTCGATCGTCCCGGCCGGCATCACCGGCCACAACACCGCCTTCTACGACACCTACGGCGACCGGCCCGACCCGGCCAGGGCCGAGCGGGTGCTGCGGCAGGCGGGCATCGACGAGAAGGTGCGGGTCACGCTGCACGCCACGCCCGAGCGCTACGGGCCCGGCACGGTGCCGTCCTTCGAGCTGATCGCCGAGCAGCTCAACGCCAGCGGCCTGTTCGAGGCGGACGTGGAGTCCGTGCCGCTGGAGGAGTTCGAGAAGGCCATCGAGCAGGGCGAGTACGGCGTGTACGTCAAGGGCTGGGTGCCGGACTACCCGGACCCGGACAACTTCACCTCGCCGTTCTTCGGCGAGGGCAACGTGCTGGCCAACAACTACGACCCGGGCCGGATCACCAGCGAGCTGATCCCGGCGACCGCCGCGCAGTCGCAGCGTACGGCCACGGTGGACGCCTACGGCGAGCTGCAGGACATCGTCGCCGACCAGGTGCCGGTGATACCGCTGTGGCAGGGCAAGCAGTATGCGGCCGCCCGGGAGAACATCCTCGGCCTGGAATGGACGCTGGACGCCTCGACGGTCTTCCGGTTCTGGGAGATATCGAAAGGCTCGGAGTGACCGTCACCCCGGCCTGCCCCGTGCCGCCCCGGTGAGCGGAGCCCGTCGCGACGAAGGGCTCCCGGTCCCCTCAGGACCCGCCGGGGCGCACCAGTCGGCTCTCGTACGCGTACACCGCGGCCTGCACCCGGTCGCGCAGGCCCAGCTTGGTCAGCACATGGCCCACGTGGGTCTTCACGGTCGTCTCGCTGACGAACAGGTCGGCGGCGATCTCGGCGTTCGACAGCCCCCGGGCCACCAGCTTCAGCACCTCGACCTCGCGCTCGGTGAGCGTGTCCAGCGAGTCCGGGACGTCTTTCTCGCCCGTCGGCAGCTTGGTCGCGAACTTGTCGAGCAGCCGTTTGGTGATGCTCGGGGCGAGCATCGCGTCCCCCGCGGCGACCACGCGGATCGCCTGCACCAGCTCGCCGGCCGGCGCGTCCTTGAGCAGGAAGCCACTGGCCCCGGCGCGCAGCGCCTCCACCACGTACTCGTCGAGGTCGAAGGTCGTCAGCACCAGCACCTTCGCGGGGCCGTCCCGGCCCGCGCCGGTGATTTGCCGGGTGGCCTCCACGCCGTCCATGCGGGGCATCCGGATGTCCATCAGCACCACGTCCGGCTGCAGCGCCCGGACCTGGTCGAGCGCCTGCAGCCCGTCGCCGGCCTCGCCGACGACAGCGATGTCCTGCTCCGCCTCCAGGATCATGCGGAAGCCGGTGCGCAGCAGCGGCTGGTCGTCGACGAGCAGGACGCGGATGGCCACAGGGTCTCCTCTACCTCTGCCGGACCGAACTGTCAGGCGGTGTCCATTCTGCCCTGCGCGCCGTCCCCGTCCCCGGCCGGGCGGGGCTGGGGCAGGGCGGGGTCCGGCGGCACCCCGCCGCCGAGCGGATACGGCGGCGGGGTGCCGCCGAAGGCCGGGCAGGCGGCCTGGAAGTCGCACCAGCCGCACAGCCGGCCGGGCTTGGGCCGCCAGTCGCCGCTCTCCGTCGCGCGCTGGATCGCCTGCCACAGCGCGTGCACCTTGCGCTCCACGCCGCGCAGGTCGGCCTCGTCCGGGTCGTACGTCAACACGTCACCGCTGCCCAGGTAGACCAGCTGCAGCCGGCGCGGGACGCTGCCGCGCAGCCGCCACAGCACCAGCGCGTAGAACTTGATCTGGAAGAGGGCGTCCGCGGCGTACTCCGGCGGGGGCGCCTTACCGGTCTTGTAGTCCACGACGCGGACCTCGCCGGTCGGCGCCACGTCGACCCGGTCGATGACGCCGCGCAGCTTCAGCCCGGAGGCCAGCATGGTCTCCACGAACAGCTCCCGCTCCGCGGGCTCCAGCCGCGCCGGGTCCTCCAGCGTGAACCACCGCTCGACGAGCTGCTCGGCCCCGGCCAGCCACGCCGCCAGCCGCTCCGCGGCCCCCTCCGCACCGCCGTCCCCGCCTCCGCCCCCGTCGCCCGCATCCGCTGCCTTCGCGGCCTCGCCGCCGTCCCCGGCGTCTCCCGCGTCTCCCGCGTCGCCCTCCGCGAACAGCTCCGCCAGCTCCGGCCGGGCCGCGAGCATCCGCTCCCACGCCGGCGCCACCAGCGCCCGCGCCCGCGGCGGCGTACGCTCGGCAGCAGGATCGTCGAAGAGCCGCTCCAGCACCGCGTGCACCAGCGTCCCCCGGGCCGCGGAGGCGCGCGGCTTCTCCGGCAACCTGTCGATCACCCGGAAGCGGTACATCAACGGGCAGGTCATGAAGTCGGCCGCGCGGGAGGGAGACAGCGCCTGGGGCGGCGCCGGGGCCCGTGGAGCGTCCGGCCCGGCGTCCCCTCCGGGCTGCGGCGGGGCGGGGTCCGCGGGGGGGTTCCCGGTGTCGGTGCGGGTACTCATGGTGTACGACCCTAGGGCCCACCACCGACATCCGGCGGCATAGCATGCAGGCCAGACCGGCGGGCAGGAAACGGGGCGCCGCGAACGGGCAGGAGTGGGAGTCGTGAGCGAGGAGCGCAGGGGCGATCGGCCCCGCCGCCGCGGCGGCATCCTCATGGGCCGCCCCTTCGGCGTGCCCGTGTACGTCGCCCCGAGCTGGTTCCTCGTCGCCGCGCTCATCACCTGGGTCTTCGGCGGCCAGCTGGAGCGGATCCTGCCCGAGCTGGGCGCCCTGCGGTACGTCATCGCGCTGTTCTTCGCCGTCGCGTTCTACGCCTCCGTGCTCGTACACGAACTGGCCCACACCCGCGTCGCGATCCACTACAAGCTGCCCGTACGCCGCATCCAGCTGCAGTTCTTCGGCGGCGTCTCGGAGATCGAGAAGGAGTCGGAGACCCCGGGCCGTGAGTTCTGGCTCGCGTTCGCCGGCCCGCTGCTCTCGCTGGTCCTCGCCGGCGGCTTCTTCGGCGCCCTGCAGCTCGTCGAGGAGGACACGGTGCCCGCCGTGCTGCTCGCGGCGCTGATGATCTCTAACCTCATCGTGGCCGTCTTCAACCTGCTGCCCGGCCTGCCGCTGGACGGCGGCCGGATGCTGCGCGCCGTGGTGTGGAAGGTCAGCGGGAAGCCCATGACCGGCACGGTCGTCGCCGCCTGGGTGGGCCGTGCGCTGGCCGTGGCCACGCTCATCGGGCTGCCGCTGTTCACCCACTCCCGGGCGTCCGACCCCGGCAGCTTCGACACCGTCACCGACGCCCTGCTGGCGGCGATCCTGGCCGCTATCATCTGGACCGGCGCCGGCAACAGCCTGCGCATGGCCCGGCTGCGCGAGCGGCTGCCCGAGCTGCGCGCCCGCGCGCTCACCCGCAGGGCGGCGCCCGTCACCGCCGACACCCCGCTGTCCGAGGCGCTGCGCCGGGCCGACGCGGCCGGCGCCCGCGCCCTCGTGGTCGTCGACGGCCGCGGCGACCCCACCGGCGTCGTACGGGGCGCGGCCATCGCCCAGACGCCGGCCCACCGCCGCCCCTGGGTGGCCGTCAGCGCGCTCTCGCAGGACCTCACGGACGAGATGAAGGTCTCCGCGGAGCTGACCGGCGAGCAACTGCTGGAGCACCTGCGCGAGAGCCCGCACAGCGAGTACCTCGTCGTGGAGGAGACCGGCCACATCTACGGCGTGCTCGCCACCGCCGACGTCGAGCGCGCCTTCGTCGCCGCGATGGCCCGCCCGCAGTCCTGACCCCCGCAGGCCGATAGGGTGAGCGGCATGTCCGAGCCGACCGGTGCCGCCCGCCGCCGCGGGCCCTTCCAGGTCGGGGACCAGGTACAGCTCACCGACCCCAAGGGCCGCCACTACACGTTCACGCTCGAAGCCGGGAAGTCCTTCCACACCCACAAGGGCTCCTTCCCGCACGACGAGCTGATCGACGCCCCCGAGGGAACCGTCGTGCGCACCACGGGCAACGTCCCGTACCTCGCGCTGCGCCCCCTGCTCCCCGACTACGTCCTGTCCATGCCGCGCGGAGCGGCCGTCGTCTACCCCAAGGACGCCGGCCAGATCCTGGCGTTCGCCGACGTCTTCCCCGGCGCGCGCGTGGTCGAGGCGGGCGTCGGCTCCGGGTCGCTGACCAGCTTCCTGCTACGCGCCGTCGGCGACAGCGGCATGCTGCACTCGTACGAGCGCCGCGCGGACTTCGCCGACGTCGCCCGGCAGAACGTCGAGCGCTACTTCGGCGGCCCGCACCCCGCCTGGCGGCTGACCGTCGGCGACCTGCAGGACAACCTCTCCGACACCGACGTGGACCGCGTCATCCTCGACATGCTCGCGCCCTGGGAGTGCCTGGACGCCGTCGCCAAGGCCCTGGTGCCCGGCGGCATCCTCTGCGCGTACGTCGCCACCACCACCCAGCTCGCCCGAACCGTCGAGTCCATCCGCGAGCACGGCAACTTCAACGAACCGCAGGCGTGGGAGACCATGCTGCGCAACTGGCACGTCGAGGGCCTGGCCGTACGCCCCGACCACCGCATGATCGGCCACACCGGCTTCCTGCTCACCGCCCGCAGGCTCGCCGACGGCGTCGAGCCGCCGCTGCGCCGCAGGCGGCCCGCGAAGGGGGCGTACGGGGAGGATTACACCGGCCCCGGCGGCCAGCGGGCCGACGGGGCGGGCTGAGGCGGCAGAGAAGTGGGCACAGAAGCGGCACGGGACGTTCCGCGGGCGGCCGGTGTGTGACACCATGCTGCCCTCTCCATGGCCCTCCCAGCCCTCCCAGGAGCCTCACCCGTGCAGCCTCTGCCCGGCGCCGACCTCCCGCACACCCACCCCCGCGCGGTGCACTGGATCGCCACCGCGGCCGCCATGGCCGGCGTCATCGCCCTCGCCGCGCTCATCCAACCCCCGACCGAGGCCGCCGGCAACGACGACAAGGGCGACCACGCGGGCAGACCCGCCCCCGGCCCGGACCCGGACACCGCCACCTACCCCGTGGACTGCGCCGGCACCGAGCCCGAGGTCTTCAAACACGGCTCCGCGGACTTCGACGCCGACGGCCGCGCCGAGACCGTGGCCGTGGTCCGCTGCCAGGCCGCCGCCGGCACCCCGCCCAGCGGGATGTACGTCCTCTCCGGCGCCGCCAAGCCCGGACGGTCACCGCGCGTGACCGAAACCCTCCTCGACCCCGCCGAGGGGATGAGCGTCGGGGAATTCGCTGTCCGCGAAAACGATATTTCGGCCACCCTCCTCGGCTACTCCTCGCCCGACGTCCCCCGCAGCAAGCCGGACAAGCAGCGCAACGTGACCTGGAACTGGGAGAACGGCCGCTTCCGCCTCACCGCCGAGCCCGTGCCCGGCACCCAGGTCTGAGCCCCCGCCGCCGCCCCCGCCACACCGCACCACCCGCCGGTCCCCGGAGCAAGCCGGGGACCGGTCGTCGTTCCGCTGCAATTCCAGGCACCCTTGGCGGGTGTTGAACGTTGTAGACGAAACAAATGGCTGCTTTCCGATGTTGCTGGATGGGTAATTGCCTGGCGTGAGGACGGGCGCACGGGTGAAGATCGGATGCACCCCGACCGTCTTTGTGATCTAGGGGTTTCAAGTGGGACGCGGCCAGGTAGGGTCAGGAAGCGTCCAGCTCCCCTTGGAGGAGGTGAGGACCGTGGCAGCCCACGACGACGACACCAACCGCGGCATCCGGCCGGGTCGAGGGTCCGAAGACCCTGCCGGCCAGGTCGCCTACCTTGAGCAGGAGATCGCCGTCCTGCGACGAAAGCTCGCCGACTCGCCGCGTCACACGAGGATCCTCGAAGAGCGCATCGTCGAGTTGCAGACCAACCTCGCCGGAGTGTCCGCGCAGAACGAGCGCCTCGCCAACACTCTCCGTGAGGCCCGCGACCAGATCGTGGCCCTCAAGGAAGAGGTCGACCGGCTGGCCCAGCCACCCGCCGGCTTCGGCGTCTTCCTGGAGGCAAACGACGACGGCACGGCGGACATCTTCACCGGCGGCCGCAAGCTGCGGGTGAACGTCAGCCCCAGCGTGGAGCTGGAAGAGCTCCGCCGCGGCCAGGAGCTGATGCTCAACGAGGCGCTGAACGTGGTCGAGGCCATGGAGTTCGAACGCTCCGGAGACATCGTCACCCTCAAGGAGATCCTGGAGGACGGCGAGCGCGCCCTCGTCATGGGCCACACCGACGAGGAGAAGGTGGTGCGGCTCGCCGAGCCGCTGCTGCACACCACCATCCGCGCCGGAGACGCCCTGCTGCTCGAACCCCGCTCCGGATACGTCTACGAGGTCATCCCCAAGAGCGAGGTCGAGGAGCTGGTCCTCGAAGAGGTCCCCGACATCGACTACACCAAGATCGGCGGTTTGGGCAACCAGATCGAGCTGATCAGAGACGCCGTCGAGCTGCCCTACCTCCACCCGGACCTCTTCAAGGAGCACGAGCTGCGGCCCCCGAAGGGCGTGCTGCTCTACGGCCCGCCCGGCTGCGGCAAGACGCTGATCGCCAAAGCGGTGGCCAATTCCCTCGCCAAGAAGGTCGCCGAGCACACCGGCCGCCCCGCGGGCAAGAGCTACTTCCTGAACATCAAGGGCCCCGAACTGCTCAACAAGTACGTCGGCGAGACCGAGCGGCACATCCGCCTGGTCTTCCAGCGGGCCCGCGAGAAGGCCAGCGAGGGCACCCCCGTCATCGTCTTCTTCGACGAGATGGACTCCCTCTTCCGCACCCGCGGCTCCGGCGTCAGCTCGGACGTGGAGAACACCATCGTCCCGCAGCTGCTCTCCGAGATCGACGGCGTGGAAGGCCTGGAGAACGTCATCGTCATCGGCGCCTCGAACCGCGAAGACATGATCGACCCCGCGATCCTGCGCCCCGGCCGGCTCGACGTGAAGATCAAGATCGAGCGCCCGGACGCCGAGGCCGCGAAGGACATCTTCTCGAAGTACCTGACCCGGACCCTGCCGCTGCACGCCGAGGACATGTCGGAGCACGGCGGCTCGCCGGAGGCCACGGTCGACGCGATGATCCAGTCCGTCGTCGAACAGATGTACGCCGAGTCCGAGGAGAACAGGTTCCTGGAGGTCACGTACGCCAACGGGGACAAGGAAGTCCTGTACTTCAAGGACTTCAACTCCGGCGCAATGATCGAGAACATCGTGGACCGTGCCAAGAAGATGGCCATCAAGGCGTTCCTCGACCACAACCAGAAGGGTCTGCGCGTCTCCCACCTGCTCGCCGCCTGCGTCGACGAGTTCAAGGAGAACGAGGACCTCCCCAACACGACCAACCCCGACGACTGGGCCAGGATCTCCGGAAAGAAGGGGGAACGGATCGTGTTCATCCGCACCCTCGTCACCGGAAAGCAGGGCGCCGACACGGGCCGGTCGATCGACACGGTCGCCAACACCGGTCAGTACCTGTAAATGCGGCAATCCGGCTGCGGGGGCACCACACGGCCGCCCGCAGCCGGACACGTATTTCCACGGGTACGAACGGACCGGAGCAAAGACTGTAATGATCTCCCCACCGCCGCTAAGGCGTTCTAGGCTCTTCCCTACCGGCGCGTCGCACAGCGCATCGCCGCAGCAGGGACCACGCGTGCCGCAGACGCAGCGGTACATGAGTGCCGTCCAGGGCCGGGGCCGGCACCGGGCAAGGAGGGCCGCATGACCGTACGGCGAGTAATGGGCATCGAAACGGAGTACGGAATCTCCGTTCCGGGCCACCCGAACGCCAATGCCATGCTCACCTCATCCCAGGTCGTCAACGCGTACGCCGCGGCGATGCACCGGGCGCGGCGCGCCCGCTGGGACTTCGAGGAGGAGAACCCGCTGCGGGACGCCCGCGGCTTCGACCTCGCCCGCGAGGCCGCCGACGCCAGCCAGCTGACAGACGAAGACATCGGCCTCGCCAACGTCATCCTCACCAACGGCGCACGGCTCTACGTAGACCACGCCCACCCCGAGTACAGCGCACCCGAGGTCACCAACCCCCGCGACGCCGTCCTATGGGACAAAGCCGGCGAACGCATCATGGCCGAAGCCGCCGAACGCGCGGCCCAGCTGCCCGGCGCACAGCCGATCCACCTCTACAAGAACAACACCGACAACAAGGGCGCCTCCTACGGCTGCCACGAGAACTACCTGATGAAGCGGGAAACCCCCTTCTCGGACATCGTGCGCCACCTGACGCCCTTCTTCGTCTCCCGTCAGGTCTTCGCCGGCGCCGGCCGCGTCGGCATCGGCCAAGACGGCAACGAACACGGCTTCCAGCTCAGCCAGCGCGCCGACTACTTCGAAGTCGAGGTCGGCCTGGAAACCACGCTCAAGCGCCCCATCATCAACACCCGCGACGAACCCCACGCCGACGCCGAAAAATACCGCCGACTGCACGTCATCATCGGCGACGCCAACCTCTCGGAGATCTCCACATACCTCAAGCTCGGCACCACCGCCCTGGTGCTGTCGATGATCGAGGACGGCTTCATCGCCGTCGACCTGGCCGTCGACCAGCCGGTACGGACACTGCACCAGGTCTCCCACGACCCCACGCTGCGCCACCAGGTCGTACTGCGCAGCGGGCGCACGCTCACCGCCGTGCAGCTCCAGATGGAGTACTGCGAGCTGGCCCGCAAGTACGTCGAGGAGCGCTTCGGCGCCGACGCGGACGACCAGACCAAAGACGTGCTGACCCGATGGGAGGACACCCTCAACCGACTGGAGGCCGACCCCATGAGCCTGGCCGGCGAGCTGGACTGGCTGGCCAAGCTGGAGCTGCTGGAGGGCTACCGCCGCCGCGACGGCCTGGACTGGGACGCGGCCCGCCTCGCCCTGGTCGACCTGCAGTACGCCGACGTACGCCCCGAGAAGGGCCTGTACAACCGCCTGGCCGCGCGCGGCCGCGTCAAGCGGCTGCTGGCCGAGGACGACGTCGTACGGGCCGTGAAGAACCCCCCGGAGGACACCCGGGCGTACTTCCGCGGCCGCTGCCTGGAGCAGTACGCGGACGACGTCGCCGCAGCCTCCTGGGACTCGGTCATCTTCGACCTCCCCGGCCGTGACTCGCTGCAGCGGGTGCCGACCCTGGAACCCCTCCGGGGTACCCGCAACCACGTCAAGGAGCTGCTGGACCGCTGCCGCACGGCGGAGGAGCTGGTACGGGTCCTCTCCGGCGGCTGAGCGACTGAGCCGGGACGGACCGGGCTAAAGGTGGCGCGGAGGGGAATCATCCGGGTGGCCTTCGAGCGTTGAGAGAGCACGGGGCCGATGTCGGGCCCAGCTTGTAGGGTCGGATCTTGCAGGGCGACGCAGTCAGGACCATCGGGCGACACCGAGCGGGGTGAGGGATATGGCGACCAAGGACAGCGGCGGTGGTCAGCAGAAGGCCACGCGGTCCCAGGAAGAGGTCGAGGAGCAGGCGCAGGACGCCGAGGTCTCCGAGGACCTGAAGGAACGGCAGGAGAAGCTGTCCGAGGACGTGGACTCGTTTCTCGACGAAATCGATGATGTGCTCGAAGAGAACGCCGAGGACTTCGTGCGCAGTTTCGTTCAGAAGGGTGGACAGTAGTTCACGGACATGAACGAGAAGCGCTGTTCACGATGCAAACGATCTCTACCGCGAGAAGCTTTCGCCCGCCACGCAGACAACCGTGACGGGCTCCAGGACTACTGCAAGTCGTGCAGCCGGGAGTACTACAAGGCGTGGGACGCCAAGAAGCGACGAGAGAGGCGAGCGCTCAAGTATCCTCCCGTGCCACCTGGCCACAAGAGGTGTCGCGGGTGCGGTGAGGTGAAGCCGCACCGCGAGTGGCACAAGAACGCGACCGCCTCCGACGGATTGTCGACGCGCTGCAAGGCGTGTAGGGCCGTTGCGGGCCGGGCTGGCCACCTCAAGAGGCAGTACGGCATGACGGAAGCCGAACGTGATGAGCTGATCGCGTCGCAGATGGGCGTGTGTCTCGTCTGCCTCTCGGCTCCGGCTGTGCACGTAGACCACGACCACGAGACCGGTAAGGTCCGTGGCGTACTGTGCTTCAGCTGCAACGCAGCCCTAGGGCAGTTCAAGGACCGGCCGGACGTCATAAGGCGTGCCGCCGCATACGTGGAAGGAACCGTGTGGAAGCCACCCCTCGGAGCACCGGGCGCCTGCCAGCCGCCTTCCTGACCCCGGGCTCGTCCTCGTTCATGGACTTCCTGGGTGTGCACGCCCCGGCGGCCCTGCCGGGCAACCGGGAACTGCCGCCCGTGAAGGGCGCCGTCGAGGCGCCGCACGGCACTACCATCGTGGCCGTGGCCTTCCCCGGCGGGGTTGTGCTCGCCGGTGACCGCCGCGCCACGATGGGGAACATGATCGCTCAGCGCGACATCGAGAAGGTCTTCCCCGCCGACGAGTACTCGGCCATCGGCATCGCCGGCACCGCGGGGGTCGCGGTCGAGATGGTGCGGCTGTTCCAGCTGGAGCTGGAGCACTTCGAGAAGGTCGAGGGGGCGCAGCTCTCTCTGGAGGGCAAGGCCAACAGGCTGTCCACGATGATCCGGTCCAATCTCGGTATGGCCATGCAGGGGCTGGCGGTGTTGCCGCTCTTCGCCGGCTGGGATCCCGCGCGTGAGAAGGGCCGTATCTTCTCGTACGACGTGACGGGCGGCCGGACTGAGGAGCGCGGTTTCGCGTCTGTGGGCTCCGGGTCGGTGTTCGCCCGCGGTGCGCTGAAGAAGCTGTTCACCGACGAGCTGACGGAGGAGCAGGCCGCCACCGTCGTCGTCCAGGCGCTGTATGACGCGGCGGACGACGACTCCGCCACCGGCGGGCCTGACATGACCCGACGTATTTTCCCCATTGTCACGTCCATCACCGACGAGGGCTTCCGCAGGCTCGCCGACGACGAGGTCTCCGAGATCGCCCGCGCGGTGGTCGACGGCAGATTGGAGCAGCCGGACGGCCCGCGGGCGTCGGTGCTCTGACGCGCGCGGCCCCACGAGATTTCCCCACCGAGCAGAGAGGGACGGATAAGCCGGTGTCGACACCGTTCTACGTCTCACCCCAGCAGGCCATGGCGGACCGCGCGGAGTACGCCCGCAAGGGCATCGCGCGTGGGCGCAGCGTGGTCGTGCTGCAGTACAGCGACGGCATCCTGTTCGTCGCGGAGAACCCGTCCCGGGCCCTGCACAAGGTCAGTGAGATCTACGACAGGATCGCCTTCGCCGCCGTCGGCAAGTACAACGAGTTCGAGAACCTGCGTATCGGCGGTGTTCGCTACGCGGATCTGCGCGGGTACACGTACGACCGTGAGGACGTCACCGCCCGCGGTCTCGCCAACGTCTACGCCCAGACTCTCGGCACCATCTTCTCCAGCGGCGCTGAGAAGCCGTACGAGGTGGAGCTGATCGTCGCGGAGGTGGGGGAGACCCCCGCTGACGACCAGATTTTCCGGCTGCCGCACGATGGGTCGATCGTCGACGAGCACGGGTCGGTCGCTGTCGGTGGCAATGCCGATCAGATCAGCAGCTATCTCGATCAGCGGCACCGTGAGGGTATGACGCTGGCGGAGGGGCTGAAGCTGGCGGCGGAGTCGCTCGCCCGGGACAACAACGGCGGCGAGCGGGAGCTGACGTCGAAGCAGCTGGAGGTCGCGGTTCTCGACCGGAACCGGGCGCAGCAGCGGAAGTTCCGGCGGATCCTCGGCACGCAGCTCTCCCGGCTGCTGGAGGAGGACGGGGACGGCGGCGCGGGCGGCTCCGGTGCCGGGGCGGCGGAGGACGAGGAGGGCGTGGAAGAAACCGCGGACGCCTCGGACGCCCCGGAGACCACGGACGCCCCGGAGGACACGGACGCCGGGGACGGCGCCGCGAAGGAGCCGGGAGGCGGCTCCGGCAAGAAGAAGAAGTAGAAGCAGCGGTACGGCGTCGACCGGGCGGGCCCTGTGAGGGCCCGCCCGTCGTCGTGTCCGCGCCCGGCGGCCCGCTACGCGCCCCGCGCAGGTGCCGTCGAGTCGCGGACCGTCAGCCGGGCCGGGACCGTCGTGCCGCCTGCCCGGCGGCCCGCCAGGGCGTCGAGCAGCGCCGTCATCCCGGCCGCGCCCACGGTGTCGGCCGGTAGCCGTACGGTGGTCAGTTCCGGCTCTACGGCGGTGGCCAGTGCCAGGTCGTCGAAGCCGGTGACCGACACGTCGTGCGGCACCCGCAGCCCGAGGCGCCGTACGGCCTTGCAGGCGCCCGCGGCGAGGAGGTCGTCGTCGCATACCAGCGCTGTGGGCCGGTCCGCCGGAGGCCCCGTGAGTGCCCGCTGTGCCGCCGTCAGCCCGCCCGCGACGGACAGCTCCGCGCGTTCGGTGCGCAGCCGGGCGCCCGGCATGGCGACGAGGGCGTCGGCGAGGGCCCGGCCGCGGGCGGCGAAGGTCCAGGAGTCGATGCCGGCGGCGATGTGGGTGATGCGCCGGTGGCCGAGCTCCAGCAGGTGCCGGACGACCTGGCGCATGCCGTCGGCGACGTCGGCGTTGACGGTGGCGACCGCGCCGGCGTCGGCGGGGTCGCTGTCGAGCATGACGAGCGGGAGTCCGCCGCCGCGCAGTGCCCGTACGGCGTCGGTGGCCATGGAGGAGGCGATGACGCCGTCGACGGCGGTGTGGGCGGCGGCGAACGGGTCGGGGGCGGGTCCGATGCCTTCGGGGGAGGGGTAGAGCACGACGCCGAAGTCGTGGGCGGCGGCGGCGCGCGCGGCGCCGGTGTGCACTCCGGCGAAGAACTCGTTGGTGAGTGCGGGGACGACGAGCAGGGCGGTGCGGGTGCCGCCGGTGCGCAGGGTGCGGGCGGCGGCGTTGGGGCGGTAGCCCAGTTCGCGGGCGGCGGCGCGGACGGCGTCGGCCTTGGCGGCGGAGACTCGGCCGCGCCACTTGTCGCCGAGGACGAGTGAGACGGCCGCCTGTGAGACGCCTGCGGCGCGGGCGACGTCGCGGCTGGTGACGGCGCTGCCGCGGGCCGTGGCCGGCGGCTGTGGAGCCGTGCTGCCCGCTCCCGGCGGCCCGCCGCGCCCTCGGTCCCCGTGCCTGCTCCGCATGCTGCCTCCTTGTCCCGTTCCCGGACCGTGGGGTCGACCCTCGCTCGTGTTACGTATAACCTACGGCGTTATACGTAACACGCCAGCGTTTCGGGAGGGACCGTGCTGCGGGGATACGCCGAGTTGCTGCGCGTCCGGTATGTCGGCCGGCTGCTCACCGGCACGCTGATCGGCCGGTTGCCCAACGCCGCCGCCGCCTTCGCCATCGTGCTGTTCGTCCGCGCCGAAGGCGGCTCGTACACCCTCGGCGGCATCCTCTCCGGCGGCTACGGCCTGGCCACCGCCGTCGGGCAGCCGCTGCTCGGCCGGGCCGTCGACCTCCGCGGCCAGCCGCGGGTGCTGCTGCCCAGCGCCCTGCTGTCCGCCGCCGGCATGGCCCTCTTCGCCGTCGTGGGCATCGAGCCGCTGCCGCTGGCCTGCGCCGCGGTCCTGGTCGCCGGGCTGTTCACACCGCCGTTGGAGGGCGCGCTGCGGGCGCTGTGGCCCAGCGTGCTGAAGCGCCCCGACCGCGTGCACGGCGCGTACGCCCTGGACGCCGTCGCGCAGGAGGTGATGTTCGCCGTCGCGCCGCTGATCGTCACCGTGCTGGCCGGCACCGCCTCCGAGGCCGCCGCGCTGCTCGTGCTGAACGCCCTGGGCGTGCTGGGCGCCCTGTGGGTCGTCCTCTCGCCGCCCGCCCGCCGGTGGCGCTCGGAGCCCCGCGAGGCGCACTGGCTGGGCGCCCTGCGCGCGCCCGGGCTGCAGGTGGTCCTCGGCGCGTTCTTCTTCGTCGGCGTCGCCCTCGGCGGTACGGCCGTCGCCTCCGTCGCGTACGCCGACGCCCGCGGCGGCGACGCCATCGGCGGCTACCTCCTCTCCGCGCTCGGCGCCGGCGCCCTGGTCGGCGGCGTCGTCTACGGCGCCCGGCAGTGGCCGGGCCGGGCCGAGCGCCGGCTGCAGCTGCTCCTGGCCGGCCTGGCGGTCGGCTACCTGCCGCTGACGCTCACCCCCGGCCCCGCCGCGATGACGCTGCTCTCCGGCGTCGCGGGCCTGTTCCTCGCTCCGGCGCTCGCCTGCTCCTTCGTCGTCATCGACCGGCACGCGCCGCGCGGCACGGCCACGGAGGCGTTCTCCTGGCTGGTGACGACCTTCGGCTTCGGCGCCGCGGCCGGCACCGCGGTCACCGGCCCCGCCGTCGAGTACGGCGGCGAGACCGGCGGCTTTGCGGTCGTCGGGTTCGGCGGGGCGGCGGCGCTGCTGGTGCTGACCGGCTTCGTGCGGATTCTGGCGCGAACCGGTCACCCGCGACCGGCGGTCGAAAAAGATCGAATCGGCGGAGCTGCACCCGGTTTCGAAACTGAGCGACAGGCGTAATGTTCAGTCATGGACCGCCGCATCTTCGGGCTTGAGAACGAGTACGGCGTCACCTGCACGTTCCGAGGGCAGCGCCGCCTGTCCCCGGACGAGGTGGCGCGCTATCTCTTCCGCCGAGTCGTCTCCTGGGGCCGCAGCAGCAACGTCTTCCTGCGCAACGGCGCACGGCTGTACCTGGACGTCGGCTCGCACCCCGAATACGCAACTCCCGAGTGTGACAACGTCATCGAACTGGTCACCCACGACAAGGCGGGCGAGCGCATCCTCGAGGGCCTCCTCGTGGACGCCGAACGCCGGCTCCACGAGGAGGGCATCGCCGGCGACGTCTACCTCTTCAAGAACAACACCGACTCCGCCGGCAACTCCTACGGCTGCCACGAGAACTACCTGGTGGCCCGGCACGGCGAATTCTCCCGGCTCGCCGACATCCTCATCCCGTTCCTCGTCACCAGGCAGCTGATCTGCGGCGCCGGAAAGGTGCTGCAGACGCCGCGCGGCGCGGTCTACTGCGTCAGCCAGCGCGCGGAGCACATCTGGGAGGGCGTCAGCTCCGCCACGACCCGCTCCCGGCCCATCATCAACACCCGCGACGAGCCGCACGCCGACGCCGAGCGCTACCGCCGGCTGCACGTCATCGTCGGCGACTCCAACATGTCCGAGACGACCATGCTGCTCAAGGTCGGCGCCACCGACCTCGTGCTGCGCATGATCGAGGCCGGCACCGTGATGCGCGACCTGACCCTGGAGAACCCGATCCGGGCCATCCGCGAGGTCAGCCACGACATGACCGGGCAGCGCAAGGTGCGCCTGGCCAGCGGGCGTGAGGCGTCCGCGCTGGAGGTGCAGCAGGAGTACTACGAGAAGGCCGTGGACTTCTGCGAGCGCCGCGGCATCCGCACCGGCACCGTCGAGCGCGTCCTGGAACTCTGGGGGCGCACCCTGGAGGCAATCCGCTCCCAGGACCTCGCCAAGGTCGGCACGGAGATCGACTGGATCATGAAGCACCAGCTGATCGAGCGCTACCGGGCGAAGAACAACATCACCCTCTCCCACCCCCGGATCGCGCAGATAGACCTCGCATATCACGACATCCACCGCCGCCGCGGGCTTTACTACCTGCTGGAGAAGCGCGGCCAGGCGGCCCGGATCTGCAACGACCTGAAGATCTTCGAGGCCAAGTCGGTCCCGCCGCAGACCACCCGGGCCAGGCTCCGCGGTGACTTCATCCGCCGGGCCCAGGAGCAGCGCCGGGACTTCACCGTGGACTGGGTGCACCTGAAGCTGAACGACCAGGCGCAGCGCACCGTGCTGTGCAAGGACCCGTTCCGCTCCGTGGACGACCGGGTGGAAAAGCTGATCGCCGGAATGTAGGCGGGGCGCGCGATGCCCGCGGGACAGAGGGGTTGACGGGGATCCGGGCGCGAAGGCCGTAGAGTGGCCGGAGCTGCCCGGACCCCCTACCCGAGTTGGACCCATGACACCTCGCAAAATGACCCGCATGGGGGCGGCGCTCGTCGTGCCCGCCCTGCTGTTCGCCGCAGCCTGCGGCTCCGACGACTCCTCGGACTCGGACAACGGGGGCGGCAAGGCCGCCGCCGTGACGAAGGTCACCGGCGACTTCGGCAAGGAGCCGAAGATGAACGTTCCGGATGACGCCAAGGCGTCCGACGAGGTCGTCGTCAAGACCCTCACCGAGGGCGACGGGGACAAGGTCGGCAAGGGCGACCAGGTCCGGCTGGACTTCGCCGGCAAGGCCATGAAGGACGGCCAGGACCTGGGCAGCACCTGGGCCCAGCCCGCCGCCCAGGGCGGCCAGCAGAGCGCCGACGGCCCGCGCCAGCAGGTGATCGGGAAGGTCGGCGAGCCGAACCAGATGCTGCCCCCGCAGGTGCTCGACTCCGTCGGCGGCCACACCGTGGGCAGCCGCCTGCTGGTCGAGGGCACCGCCGGCGCGCTGGTGGGCGAGAACCTCAACCCCGAGTCGGGCATCGGGAAGAGCGACGGCCTCGTCTGGGTCATCGACGTCGTCGGCGCCGGGAAGGTCGACGCCAAGGCCGAGCTGAAGGGCGAGTCCGCCGAGCCGCGCGACGGCATGCCGGAGATCGAGGTCCCCGCGGGCAAGGCCGCGAAGATCACCATCCCGGACGGCGCGGACGCCCCGAAGGAGCTGCAGGAGCAGGTCCTCATCAAGGGCAAGGGCGCCGAGGTCAAGGCCGGCCAGGGGCTCATCGCCCAGTACACCGGCTACGCCTGGGAGGACGGCAAGAAGTTCGACTCCTCCTGGGACAACGCCGGCGCGACCGCCTTCCAGATCGGGACCGGCTCGGTCGTCGAGGGCTGGGACAAGGCGCTCGTGGGCAAGAAGATCGGCGACCGGGTGCTGGTGGTCATCCCGCCGGAGCTGGGCTACGGCAAGTCCCAGGGCCACGAGCTGGAGAAGAAGACGCTGGTCTTCGTCGTCGACATCCTCGGCACGGTCTGACCTGCGGCCCGCGCGGCTCGAAGCCCGGCGGCACCGCCTGTGCCCTCGCGGCGGATACCGCCCGTGTGCGAAGCACCGGGGGACCGCCGCGGGGGGAGTCCGGTGTCGTTCACCGCGCGCGCCGCGCGTCGCGGGCCTCGGGGAGGTGCCGCCGGACAGGCCGTCCTCGCCACGCCCCCGGGAGGCGGCGGGACCGCCGGCCGCGGGTGTCTGCGAGACTTGGCAGCCCAGTCACCGTCACTCATGCGCGAGGAGTGTTCTTCCGTGAGCATCGACAAGCCCGAGGTCGACTTCCCCGAGGGCCCGGCGCCGGCCGACCTGGAGGTCCAGGATCTGTGGGAGGGCGAAGGACCCGAGGCGAAGGCCGGTGACACCGTCTCCGTCCACTACGTCGGGGTCGCCTTCTCCAGTGGCGAGGAGTTCGACGCCAGCTGGAACCGCGGCAAGCCGCTGCAGTTCCAGCTGGGTGCCGGCCAGGTCATCCCCGGCTGGGACCAGGGCGTGGCAGGCATGAAGGTCGGCGGCCGGCGCCGGCTGACCATCCCGCCGCACCTGGCCTACGGTCAGGCCGGCGCCGGCGGCGGCCGTATCAAGCCGGGCGAGACGCTGATCTTCGTCTGCGACCTGGTCGCGGTCTGAACGCCGCCGTCCGCACGTAGCACAGCGCAAGGGTCCGTCGACCCTGGGCCCTCGCCGTACGGCGAGGGCCTTCGCTTTGGCCGCCGGGCCCGGGCGGAGTACGGTCGTCATCTGCGAACACCAGCGACACGTGCGGACGACGGTCGCCGGCGGCGGCCGTGCGCCGCCCCGGACGCGCACTAAGGAGACCCCCTCGATGGCGATCGCCAAGGCGGAGCGGCTGATGTGCCTGGCGCTGTGCCTGCTCGGCACGGGCCGGCCGCTCAGCAAGCGTGAGCTGCGCACGTCCATCGAGGCCTACGTGGAAGCCTTCGGACCCGGTCGCGGGACGGCGTTCGGCTCCGACACCTCCGGTGAGGACGCCTTCAACCGGATGTTCGAGCGCGACAAGGACGACCTGCGCGAGCTGGGCATGGTCATCGACACCGTCGAGAGCCTGGACGGCGAGCCGGGCTATCTGGCGCGCCGGGACCACAACCGGCTGCCGCCCGTCACCCTCGACGCCGAGGAAGCCGCCGCGCTCGGGGTCGCCGCGAAGGTCTGGCAGCAGGCCCGGCTGGCCGGCGCGGCCAGTGGCGCGCTGCAGAAGCTGCGCGCCGCCGGGATGCCGCTCGCCGGGTCCGCCGACGGCCCCGGGGCCGGCGCGGTGGAGCAGGCCAGCGCGCTGGAGCCGCGGATTCCGGTACGCGAGGCGGCGTTCGAGCCGCTGATGCTCGCCTGCCGCGACCGGCGGCCCGTCGTCTTCCCGTACCGCAAGGCCAACGCGGCCCGCCCGGAGGATCGGCACGTCGAGCCGTGGCAGCTGGAGTGCTGGCGCGGCCACTGGTACCTCGTCGGCCACGACCGCGGCCGGGACGCCGAGCGCGTCTTCCGGCTCTCCCGCATCACCGGCCGGGTCCGCAACCGCGGCCGCGGCTTCACGGCCGAGGTGCCGGACCGCGTGACCGTACGTGAGACCGTCGAGCGCTGGGCCGGCGAGAGCGCCGACCGCTCGGCCCTGATCCGGCTGCGCGCCGGCGCCGGCTACCCGCTGCGCGCCCGTGCGTACGGCATCCGCGAGGCCGTGCTCCCCGGCTGGGACGACCTGGAGATCCCGTACGGGCACGGACTGGACGCCTGGCTGGTGGAGTTCGGGCCCGACGTGGTCGTCCTGGAGCCCGCCGAGCTGCGGGCCGACGTCATCGACCGGCTGCGCGCCGTGGCCAAGGGCTGAGGGGGAGCGGGGGAGCAGTGGCGAGTGCCATCGACCAGACCCGGCGGATGCTGTCGCTGGTGACGTATCTGCGGGAGCGCAACGGCGCGTACCTCTCGGACGTCGCCCGCGCCTTCGGCGTCACCGAGGACGAGCTGATCTCCGACCTGGACGTGCTGCCCATGTGCGGTACGAGCTTCCGCGGCGGCGACCTGCTCGACATCGACACCGACGGCGAGCGCATCTGGTTCCGCAACCCCGAGTCCACCGGCACCGGGGAGCCGCTGCGCCTGGCCGCCGACGAGGCCACCGCCCTGCTCGTGGCCGCCCGGGCCGTCGCCACGCTGCCGGGGCTGCGCGCCGGCGACCGGCAGGCGCTGCTCCGGGCCACCGCGAAGCTGGAGGCCGCGGCCGGCGAGTCGGCGGCGGCCAGCTCCAGCCTGTCGGTGACCTTCGAGTCCGAGGGCGGGGTCTTCGCCGAGGTCGACCGGGCCATCTCCGAGCGGCGCAGGCTGTGGCTGCGGTACTACTCGCCGTCGCGCGACGAGCTGACCGAGCGGGAGATCGATCCGATCCGGCTGGTCACCGTCGGGCACACGTACGTGGAGGCGTGGTGCCGGCTGTCGGAGGCGCGGCGCACGTTCCGCCTCGACCGGGTCGCCGGGATCCGTATCCTCGACGCCCCGGCCGACCCGCCGCCGGTGGAGCTGCGCGACCTGTCCGAGGGTATCGTCCAGCCGTCCGCGGAGGACCCCGAGGTCGTCATCGAGGTCGGCCCCGGGGGCCGTTGGGTCGCCGAGTACTACCCGCACGACAGCGCGGAGGAGCTGCCCGACGGGGGCCTGCGGATCTCGCTGCGCGCCCCGGACCCCGCGTCGCTGCGGCGGCTGGCGCTGCGGCTGGGTCGGGACGGACGGATCGTCTCGCCGGGCGACCTGGCGGAGAGCGCGCGCGACGCGGCGGTCAAGGCGCTGGCCGCGTACGACATTTAGGGGTAATCGCCCCTTTTCTGGCATGCGGGACATGGTGTACGGGCCCGCGGGGCCGCCCGGACGCCCGGTGTCCGCGGTGACCGCCGCGACGGCTAGGCTTCGCCCATGCTGTGGCCCATGACCGCCGTCGCACTCGGTTTCCTCGGCCTCGTCGCCATCGCCGTTCCCGCCCTCCGCGTCGGCCTCGAAGTGCGCAGGCTCGCCCGCCGGCTGGACGACGCGGCGCAGCAGATCAGCCGTGCGACGCGGGATCTGGAACGCTCGGCGGCGGACGTGGCCCGGCGGGCGGGGTCGGCAGGTGACCTCCCCGGATCGGATTTCGGGAGGTAGGCTGCAGATCGCGGCTCCGATGCGAGGCGGGGGCCGCGATCGGTGTACGCCGGGGGATTGCCCGGAGTTCACCCCCGCGGGTTACGATCGATCACGCCCAAACCCACGCAGCCTCGGTGAGAAGGTAGACGCTTATGTTCGGACGGCTCGGCCCTACCGAGATCATCCTGATTCTCGTCGTCATCATCCTGCTGTTCGGCGCGAAGAAGCTTCCGGACATGGCCCGTTCGCTGGGTAAGTCGGCCCGCATCCTCAAGAGCGAGGCCAAGGCCATGAAGAGCGACGGCAAGGCGGACGAGGCCGCTCCCGCGGACCCGCCGCAGCCCGCGCCGAAGACCATCCAGGCCGCCCCCGGCGACGTGACCAGCTCCCGCCCGGTCAACGAGTCGCAGGTGAACGACCAGCAGCCGCAGACGCAGCAGCAGTCGCAGTCGCAGTCGCAGCGCTGAGAATCCGCAGGGGCACACCGCGGCCGGGAACGGCCACGTGGCACGAGATGAGGACGTGGGTTGCTAGGCGTTGCCCGCCGTAAGGAGCGCAAGGAGAGGGACCCCGAGGGGCGGATGCCTCTTGCGGAGCACCTGAGGGAGCTTCGCGACCGGCTGGTGAAAGCCGTCGGGGCTATCCTGCTCGTCACGATCGTCGCGCTCTTCTTCTACCGGGACATCATCGACTTCCTGATGGCGCCGGTGCTCGACTCGGTGGGCTGTCCCACCAACAGGCTCTCCGAGCTCAGTGACAGCGCCGACGAGGACACGAAGCGAGTCTGCGGCGAGTTCACCGTGAACGGCCTCATCGCGCCGTTCACCATCATGCTCAAGGTCTCGTTCATGACCGGCCTGGTGCTCTCCACGCCGATCTGGCTCTACCAGCTGTGGGCCTTCTTGGCACCCGGGCTGCACCAGAACGAGAAGAAGTACTCCCTGGGCTTCGTCGGTGTCGGCGTGCCGCTCTTCCTCGGCGGTGCGTTCTTCGCGTACCGCATCCTGCCGGTGACCGCCGAGGTGCTCCTGGAGTTCACACCCGAGAACACCAGGAACTTCCTGCCGATCCCCGACTACATCGACCTGATGACCCGCATGGTCGTGGTCTTCGGCCTCTCCTTCGAGCTTCCGCTCGTCCTCGTCATGCTGAACATGGGCGGCGCCGTCACCGGGCGCCGGATGCTCAGCTGGTGGCGCTGGATGATCATGGCCATCGTCGCCTTCGGCGCCATCGCTACCCCGAGCACCGACCCGATCGGCATGTTCGCCCTGGCCGGCCCGGTCACCGTCCTGTACTTCATGGCCACCGGGTTCTCCCTGCTCAACGACCGCCGCCGGGCCCGTATCGCGGCCCGTGGCCCGGCGGACGACGAGGCGTCCGACCTCGACCTCACCCCCGATGACGTGGGCGACGTGGAGCCCGTGACCGCTTCGGCGGCGCTGCCCGAGCAGGCCACCGGCGAGGCCGACGGCGCCAGCGGCGCGGGGGCCGGGGACGGTGCGACCCGCAGAAATGGTTACGACGACGCCACCTGACCGCTAGGGTCACGCTGGTGACCAGCGATATCACCGTGTTCGTCAACCCCACCGCGGGGCGCGGCCGGGGCGCCAAGGCCGCCCCCGTCATCACCGAAGCGCTGCGCGACGCCGGGTACGAGGTGACCACCGTCCAGGGCCGGGACGCCGACGCCGCGCTCGCCGGCGCCCGCGAGGCCGTCGCCGCGGGCACCGGGGCGCTCATATCGGTCGGCGGCGACGGCATGGCCGCCCTCGCGCTGCAGGCCGTGGCCGGCACCGAGGTCCCCGTCGGCCTCGTGGCCGTCGGCACCGGCAACGACTTCGCCCGTGCCACCGGGCTGCCCGTGCGCGACCCCGCCGCCGCGGCGGAGGTCGTCGTCGGCGCCCTGGAGTCCGGCAGCACCCGGGCGATCGACCTGGGCCGGGTGGGGGAGACGTACTTCGGCACGGTGCTGGCCTCCGGCTTCGACTCCCGCGTCAACGACCGGGGCAACCGGATGAGCTGGCCCCCCGGCCGGTTCAAGTACGACGCGGCGATGGTCGCCGAGCTGGCGTCCTTCCGCCCGATCCCGTACAGGATGCGGCTCGACGACGGGGCGGAGATCGAGACGGAGGCGACGCTCGTCGCCGTCGGCAACGGCCCGTCGTACGGGGGTGGCATGCGGATCTGCCACGAGGCGCGGATGGACGACGGGCTGTTCGACATCACCGTCGTCGGCCGCTGCAGCCGGCGCACGCTGCTGCGGGTCTTCCCGCGGGTCTACAAGGGCACGCACCTGACCCATCCGGCCGTCACCGTGCACCGGGCCGCGAAGGTGTCGCTGGCCGCCGCGGACGTCACCGGGTACGCGGACGGGGAGCCGCTGGGGCCGCTGCCGCTGACCGCGGAGTGCGTGCCGGGCGCGGCCCGGGTGCTGGTGCGCTGAGCCGCCCGGACGCGCCCCGGGCGCGCTCCCGGCCCCGCCGCCTTTCCCCGTCTGACCTGGGGTGGTCCGGAAAGATCGGGTGCGCTGTCGGCGGGGCCCGGTAGGCTCGTACTCACGATGACCGACGAGCACATCCCTCCCGCCGAGGCGTACGCGGCGCACCGCCGCCGGGCCGCCGAGGAAGCCACCGCACTCGGCACCTTCCGCGGGCTGTACGATTTCGCGCTCGACCCCTTCCAGCTCGACGCCTGCCGTGCCCTGGAGGACGGCCGGGGCGTGCTGGTCGCGGCGCCCACCGGCTCCGGCAAGACGGTCGTCGGCGAGTTCGCCGTGCACCTCGCCCTGGAGCGCGGCCGCAAGTGCTTCTACACCACGCCGATCAAGGCGCTGTCCAACCAGAAGTACGGCGACCTCGTCCGGCGGTACGGCCCGGCGAACGTCGGCCTGCTGACCGGCGACAACACCATCAACTCCGAGGCCCCGGTGATCGTCATGACCACCGAGGTCCTGCGGAACATGCTGTACGCCGGCTCCCAGACCCTCCTCGGCCTCGGCTACGTGGTCATGGACGAGGTGCACTACCTCTCCGACCGCTTCCGCGGCGCCGTCTGGGAAGAGGTGATCATCCACCTCCCGGAGTCCGTCACCCTGGTCTCCCTGTCGGCCACGGTCTCCAACGCCGAGGAGTTCGGTTCCTGGCTCGACACCGTCCGCGGCGACACCGCCGTCATCGTCTCCGAGCACCGCCCGGTGCCCCTCTGGCAGCACGTGATGGCGGGCCGCCGGATGTATGACCTCTTCGAGGAGCGCACCGGCGCCGGCGGCCGGCCGGAGCCCGCCAAGGCGGTCAACCCCGACCTGCTGCGCCTGGCCCGGCAGGAGTACACGCGCCCGGCCGGCCCCCGGGACCGCCGCCGCGGCCGGGGCCGCGAGGCCGACCGCGAGCGCGAGCGCCGCTCCGGCTCCCGGATCTTCACGCCCAGCCGCGTCGAGGTCGTCGAGCGGCTGGACGCCGAGGCGCTGCTGCCCGCGATCACGTTCATCTTCAGCCGCGCCGGCTGCGAGGGCGCCGTACAGCAGTGCCTCTACGCGGGCCTCAGGCTCAACGAGGAGGACGAGCGCGCCGCGGTCCGCGAGATCGCCGAGCTGCGTACGGCCGCGATCCCCCGCGAAGACCTGCACGTGCTGGGCTACTTCGACTGGCTGGAGGGCCTGGAGCGGGGCATCGCCGCGCACCACGCCGGCATGCTGCCGACGTTCAAGGAGGTCGTCGAGGAGCTGTTCGCCAAGGGCCTGGTCAAGGCGGTGTTCGCGACCGAGACCCTGGCCCTCGGCATCAACATGCCGGCTCGCTCCGTGGTGCTGGAGAAGCTGGTGAAGTGGAACGGCGAGACCCACGCCGACGTCACACCGGGCGAGTTCACCCAGCTCACCGGCCGCGCGGGCCGCCGCGGCATCGACGTCGAGGGCCACGCCGTGGTGCTGTGGCAGCGCGGCATGAGCCCGGAGTACGTCGCGGGCCTGGCCGGCACCCGTACGTACCCGCTGCGCTCCTCCTTCCGCCCGTCGTACAACATGGCGGTCAACCTCGTCGCGCAGTTCGGCCGGCACCGTACGCGCGAGCTGCTGGAGATGTCCTTCGCGCAGTTCCAGGCCGACAAGTCGGTCGTCGGCATCTCCCGCCAGGTGCAGAAGAACGAGGAGGGCCTCTCCGGCTACCGCGCGGCGATGACCTGCCACCTCGGCGACTTCGCGGAGTACGCGCGGCTGCGCCGCGACCTGAAGGACCGCGAGACGGAGCTGGCCCGCCAGGGCACCGCGCAGCGCCGCGCCGCCGCCGCGGGCTCGCTGGAGAAGCTGCGCCCGGGTGACGTGATCCACGTGCCCACCGGCAAGTTCGCCGGCCTCGCCCTCGTCCTCGACCCGGGTACGCCGGCCGGCCGCACCAACGGCCACCGCGGCCTGGAGCACCACGACGGCCCCCGCCCGCTCGTGCTCACCGCCGCCCGGCAGGTCAAGCGGCTGGCCGCGATGGACTTCCCGGTGCCGGTGGAGCCGCTGGAGCGGATGCGCATCCCCAAGTCGTTCAACCCCAAGAGCCCGCAGTCCCGCCGCGACCTCGCCTCCGCGCTGCGCACCAAGGCCGGCCACCTGGAGCCCCGGCGGCACCGCAAGGAGCGCGCCCCCGCCGCCGACGACGCCGAGATCGACCGGCTGCGCAAGGCGATCCGCGCCCACCCCTGCCACGGCTGCGGCGAGCGCGAGGACCACGCCCGCTGGGCCGAGCGGTACCACCGGCTGCTGCGCGACACCCGCCAGCTGGAGCGCCGCATAGAAGGCCGGACGAACACCATCGCCCGCACCTTCGACCGGGTCTACGCCCTCCTCACCGAGCTGGGCTACATCGCGGAGGACCGCGGCGGCGAGCAGGTCACCGGGGACGGCCGCCGCCTCGCCCGCCTCTACGGCGAGCTGGACCTGCTGGCCTCGGAGTGCCTGCGCGAGGGCGTCTGGGAGGGCCTCGGCCCCGCCGAGCTGGCCGCCTGCGCCTCCGCGCTGGTCTACGAGGCCCGCCAGTCCGACGACGCGCTGCCGCCGAAGCTCCCCGGCGGCGGCGCCAAGCGGGCCCTGGGCGACATGGTGCGCATCTGGGGCCGCCTCGACGCCCTGGAGGAGGACCACCGGATCAGCCAGACCGAGGGCGTCGGCCAGCGCGAGCCGGACCTCGGGTTCGCCTGGGCCGCGTACCAGTGGGCCGGCGGCCGCAGCCTGGACGAGGTGCTGCGCGAGGCGGACATGCCGCCGGGCGACTTCGTGCGCTGGTGCAAGCAGCTGATCGACGTGCTCGGCCAGCTGTCCGGCGCGGCCGACCCCGAGAGCACGGTCGCGGGCGCCGCCCGCAAGGCGGTCGACAAGCTCCTGCGCGGCGTCGTGGCGTACAGCTCGGTGGGCTGAGCGGCCCGCCCCCGCGCCCGGGCACTACCCTGCCCGGGTGATCTCCCACGAGGATCTGACGCCGCCGGAACGGGAGTTGTGGGCCGCGTTCCCCTCAGGCCGCCGGGTCGACCTGCGCACCGGTGACGCGGCCCGGGACGACCCCGCCGGCGGCGCGGGCTGGGGCCCGGCGCGTACGGTACGGGCCGCGGTCCTCGCCGCGCTGCTGCTGGGCGCCCACCCGCCGCAGCCGGGCGGCATCGCCGCGCTGCGGCTGACCGGGGCGCGGATCACCGGAGGGCTGGACCTGGCCGGGGCGGAGACGACCTACCGGCTGCGGCTGGAACACTGCCTCCTGGACGAGGCGGTCGTCCTCACCTCGGCGGCCACGGCGAGCGTCCACATCGACGACAGCGTGCTGCCCCGCGTCGACGCCCGCATGGCGAGGGTCGAGGGTGTGCTGTCGGTGCGGCGGTGCCGGGTCGCCGGCGCGCTGCTGGCCACCAAGGCCCGGATCAGCGGCGAACTCCTCCTGCACGGCACCCGGTTCGAGGGGGAGGGCGGCTGGTCGCTGTTCGCCGGCGGGATGGAGGTGGACGGGGCGGTCTTCTGCACCCACGGCTTCACCGGCGGCGGCGGGATACGGCTCATCGGCGCCCGACTCTCGGGCGGCCTCTTCCTCGACGGCGCGCGGACCGGCGCCGCGGACGGCCTCGCGCTCACCCTCGACCACGCCCACGTCAGCCTCGTGCGACTCACCGACGGCTTCTCCGCCGCGGGCCGACTCGAACTGCGCGGCGCGCAGATAGCCGACCTGCTCACCTTCGACGGCGCGCAGCTCGGCGACTGCACCGGCATCGACTGCGCCCGGCTGCACGCGACCGACCTCCGCTTCACTCCGGCCACTCCGCCCGCCGGGCCGGTGTTCCTCGGCGGCACGCAGGTGGCCACGCTCCACGACGACCTCGGCAGCTGGCCCGGCACCGTGCATCTCGACGGCTTCGTGTACGGCTCCCTCCAGTCGGCGCAGCCCCCGGCGGCTGCGCCGGCGCCGTCGGCTCCGCGCCCGGCGGCGGGTCCCGCGCCGGCCGGTCAGCGGCCCGCCTCCGGGCAGGACTCCGTACGCCGCCGGCTCGACTGGGTCCGCCGCGGCGCGGGCTACGCCCCGCAGCCGTACGAGCAGCTCGCCGCCTGGTACCGGCAGATCGGCCACGTCGACGACGCCCGCCGCGTGCTGCTCGCCAAGCAGCGCGCCCGCCGCCGCACCCTGCGCCCCCTCGGCCGCGTCTGGAGCCTGCTGCTCGACGGGACCGTCGGCTTCGGCTACCGCCCCTGGCTGGCCGGGCTCTGGCTGGCCGGGCTCACGCTCCTCGGCGGCCTGGTCTTCACCGCGGGGGACAACAAGCGTGTGCGCGCGGACGAGGGGCCCGAGTTCAGCCCCTTCGTCTACGCCCTCGACCTGCTGATCCCCGTCGGCGGCCTCGGCCAGCGCGAGTCCTGGTACATGGACGGCGGGACGGCGCAGATCCTCTCGTACGTGCTCGTCGCCACCGGCTGGCTGCTGACCACGGCGCTCGTGGCCGGCGTGACCCGGACCCTGGAGCGGGCGTAGCGAGCCGGCCGCGCCGTGCCGTGCCGCGGGACGTGACCGGGTGACGGCGCCGCACCGAACGTGGGAGTACCAGCGCTCCGTCTGAGGCGACCGGGGGACCGCTGAGGGCGGAACTCAGGGTGCGGAGCCGGGGGCCTCCGCGCCCGCCTGCTCCGCATTCTCCTGCTCGCGCTCGACGGCCTCGTTCCACTGCTTCTTCGAGGACTGCCAGCCGTCCTCGTCGTGGCCGAGCCGCCAGTAGCCGGAGATCGACAGCTGCTCGCGCGGCAGCTGCCGCTCCAGCCGCAGGTGCCGGCGCAGCTCCTTGACCATCCCGGCCTCGCCGTGCACGAAGGCGTGCACCCGGCCGGGCGGGAAGTCCAGCGCCTGCACCGCCGCCACGAGGGCCCGGCCCACCGGCCGGCCGTCGCGGTACAGCCAGGTGACGCCGGCGCCCTCGGGGGCGGCCAGCGGCTGCCGCTCGGCCTCGTCGGCGACCTCCACCAGCACGTGTGCGACGGCGCCGTCGGGCACGCGCTCCAGCGAGGCGGCGATGGCCGGCAGCGCGCTCTCGTCGCCCGCCAGCAGGTGCCAGTCGGCCGCCGGGCTCGGCGCGTACGCACCGCCGGGACCGAGGAAGCGCACCACCTCGCCCGGCCGCGCGCGCAGCGCCCAGGGGCCGGCCACGCCGCTCTCGCCGTGCACGACGAAGTCGAGCGCCAGCTCGCGCGCCTTGGCGTCCCAGCTGCGCACCGTGTACGTGCGCGTCACCGGCCAGCGGTCGCGGGGCAGGTCGCGGCGGATGGCGTCCAGGTCGTACGGCTCCGGGTAGACGGCGCCCGGTGCGGGGAAGAGGAGCTTGACGTAGTGGTCGGTCCACTCGCCCGGAGTGAAGCCGGGCAACTCCTCGTCGCCGAGGACCACGCGCACCATGTGCGGGGTGAGTTGCTCCGTGCGCACCACGCGGGCGGTGTGGACCTGGCGCTTCCGGCCGGTGGGGCGGTCTGCCACGGGGGCCTCCGGGACGAGAGGAAGTTAGGATTACCTAACCTAACATCTTCGTCGCGGGCCCGTGACGGGAAACCGTCCGGCGCCCGCCGGACGGCGCCCCGTCCCCGGTCAGCCGCGCAGCGTCGTCAGCAGCCGCTCCAGCGAGCCCCCGAGCCCCCAGTGCTTCCCGAGCGCCGCCAGCCGCTCCGGGTCCCGCGGCGTCCGCGGCAGCTCCGGGTCGTACGCCGGCAGCGGCACGTCCGCGGCGACCCGTACCACCTTCGGCGCCACCGCGACGTAGGCCCGCGCCTCGTCGAGCCGGCGCCGCTGCGCCGGGGTGAGCCGGGAGGCGGGGTCGGCGGCGGCGGCCATGATGCCGGCGAGGTCGCCGTACGCGTCGAGCAGCTTCGCCGCCGTCTTCTCGCCGATGCCCGGCACGCCCGGCAGGCCGTCGCTGGGGTCGCCGCGCAGCAGGGCGAGGTCGGCGTAGCCGGAGCCGTCGACGCCGTACTTCTCGCGCAGCGCCGCGCCGTCCATGACGGTGGCGTTGCCGACGCCCTTGACGGGGTAGACCACCCGCACCCCGCGGCCGTCGTCGATCAGCTGGAACAGGTCGCGGTCGCCGGTGACGATGTCCACGGGCCCGGCCGCGTGCGCCGTGAGCGTGCCGATCACGTCGTCCGCCTCGTACGGGGCCACCCCCACCCGCGCGATGCCGAGGGCGTCCAGCACCTCCTCGATCACCGGCACCTGCGGCGACAGCGTGTCCGGCACCACCTCCTCGTCCGCCTCGGCCTCCCCGGGGTGCTCCTCGGCGACCCGGTGCGCCTTGTACGAGGGGATGAGGTCCACCCGCCACTGCGGCCGCCAGTCGGCGTCCATGCACGCGACGAGGTCGTCCGGGCGGTGGTCGGCGACGAGCCGGGAGATGAAGTCGAGCAGCCCCCGCACCGCGTTCACGGGGGTGCCGTCCGGGGCCGTGACCGATTCCGGTACGCCGAAGTACGCGCGGAAGTAGAGGCTGGCCGTGTCGAGCAGCATCAGGCGTCGGGTCATCCCCTGATGATGCCGCATACGCCGCGACCAAACGCGATCACAATGTGAACTGGATCACGCAATGGTTTGGACATTGCCATCCTGGGCAGCGGCGGAAGTGGAGTGAACCGATGGTCTATACAAGGACAATTCGGTAAGCATACGGGCAGAACCCGCGTCACTCCGCGACCTGCCGACGGGGGATGCAGGTCGATTTTTCCGTTCGAAGCGTGAGGTGTATGTGAGCAGGCTCCAGGCGGAGCACCTGTACAAGGTGTTCGGTAAACGGCCAGAAGACGCGGTCGCCAAGCTAGCGGCGGGCGAGGACCGCGAAGAACTTCGCAGGAACGGCACGACGGCGGCGGTGGTGGATGCCTCGTTCACCGTCGAGCCGGGCGAGATATTCGTGGTCATGGGCCTCTCCGGCTCCGGCAAGTCCACGTTGCTGCGCATGCTCAACGGGCTGCTCGACGCCACGTCGGGCCGGGTGCTCTTCGACGACCAGGACCTGACGTCGCTGACCGACGGGCAGCTGCGCGAGGTGCGCTCCACCAAGATCAGCATGGTCTTCCAGCACTTCGCGCTCTTCCCGCACCGCAGCGTCCTGGAGAACGCCGCGTACGGGCTGGAGGTCCAGGGCGTACCCCGGGAGGAGCGGTGGAAGCGCGCCGCGGCCGCGCTGGAGCTGACCGGCCTGGAGGGCTGGGAGCACCACTGGCCCGACGAGCTGTCCGGCGGCATGAAGCAGCGCGTCGGCCTGGCCCGGGCCCTGGCCACCAACGCCGATCTGCTGCTCATGGACGAGTCCTTCAGCGCCCTCGACCCGCTGATCCGGCGCGACATGCAGGACCAGCTCATCGAGCTGCAGTCCAAGCTGAAGAAGACCATCGTCTTCATCACCCACGACCTCAACGAGGCCATGCGCCTGGGCGACCGCATCGCCGTCATGCGCGACGGCCGCATCGTCCAGATAGGCACCCCCGAGGACATCCTCGTCCGCCCCGCCGACGACTACGTCCGCCGCTTCGTCGAGGACGTCGACCGCACCCGGGTACTCACCGCCGGCTCGATCATGGAGGAGCCGCAGGACGGCCTCTCCCCGAAGGAGCTACGCGCCGCCGCGCCCGTCAGCGTCACCGAGGACACCCCGGTCGCCGAGCTGTTCGGCCCGTTCGCCACCGGCGACGACGCCGTCGGTGTCACCGACGCCGACGGCGATCTCGTCGGCCTCGTGGAGCGCGGCCGGCTGCTGTCCATCCTCGGCGACCAGGCCGGCGACGACGAGGGCGAAAAGGTGATCGCCGGTGCCTGAGATCGACTTCGGATCCCGGGTCGAGTCGGCCGTCGACTGGCTCAAGGACCACCTCGGCTGGCTCTTCGACTTCATCGACACGGTCCTCTCGGGCATGTACGACGGCGTCAACGCCGTCCTCGACGCGCCGGAACCGCTCGTCATGGCCGGCATCTTCGCGGTGATCGCCTTCTGGCTGCGCGGCCCGGTGCCCGCGGTGCTCGCGTTCGCCGGCTTCGCCGTCATCGACTCGGTGCAGCTGTGGCCGGAGGCCATGGAGACCCTGTCGATGGTGCTGGTCGCCACCGCGATCACGGTGGTGGTCGCCGTGCCGGTGGGCATCTGGGCGGCTCGTAACAAGGTCGTCAGTACCGCTGTCCGGCCGATGCTCGACTTCATGCAGACGATGCCCGCCTTCGTCTACCTGATCCCGGGCGTCATCTTCTTCTCCATCGGCATCACCCCGGGCATCATCGCGACCATCGTGTTCGCCATGCCGCCCGGCGTGCGCATGACCGAGCTGGGCATCCGGCAGGTCGACGCGGAACTGGTCGAGGCCGCCGAGGCGTTCGGCACCAAGCCCGCCGACACGCTGCGCCGCGTGCAGCTGCCGCTGGCGCTGCCGACGATCATGGCCGGCGTCAACCAGGTCATCATGCTCGCGCTGTCCATGGTCGTCATCGCCGGCATGGTCGGCGGCGGCGGCCTCGGCGAGGTCGTCTACAACGCCGTCACCCGCGTCGCCATCGGCACCGGCTTCGAGAGCGGCCTCGCCGTCGTCATCCTCGCCATGTACCTGGACCGGATGACCGGCGCGCTCAACGAGCGCGTCTCGCCGCTCGGCCGGCGCGCGCTCGCCAGGACCGCCGCCGCGGTCGACCGGTGGAAGTTCCTGCACTACAAGCCGACCACCGCGATCGCCACCGTCGGCGTCGTGGTGCTGGCGCTGCTCGCCGGCGGCCTGAACCTGGCCGACTCCGACGACGACGAGGGCACCCCGCAGGCCGCCGCGTCCACGGATGTCGGCGAGGGCCGGAAGATCGACATCGGCTACATCCCGTGGGACGAGGGCATCGCCTCCACCTACCTGTGGAAGGAGGTGCTGGAGCAGCGCGGCTTCGAGGCCGAGACCAAGCAACTCGACCCGGGCCCGCTCTTCACCGCCGTCTCCGAGGGGCAGGTCGACTTCCAGACCGACGCCTGGCTGCCCGTGACCCACGAGCAGTACTGGGACCAGTTCGGCGACAAGATGGAGGACATGGGCTCCTGGTACGGGCCGACGTCGCTGGAGTTGTCCGTTCCGTCGTACATGAAGGACATCAAGTCCCTTGAGGATCTGAAGGATCACAAGGGCGAGTTCAGCGGGAAGATCATCGGCATCGAGGCCAGCGCCGGGATGATGGGGATCCTGAAGGACAAGGTCGTGAACGAGTACGGCCTGGAGGACTGGGAGGTCGTCTCCTCGTCCACCTCCTCGATGCTCGCGGAGCTGGAGCGCGCGTACCAGGCCGAGGAGCCGGTGGTCGTCACGCTGTGGTCGCCGCACTGGGCGTACAGCAAGTACGACCTGACCAAGCTGGCGGACCCGAAGGAAGCCTGGGGTTCCGGCGACGACGTGCACACCACGGCGCGCAAGGGCTTCTCGAAGGACGAGCCCGTCGTCGCCGAGTGGCTGCGCGACTTCACCATGAAGGAGAAGGAGCTCACCGGCCTGGAGGAGATGATCGTCGACGCCGGGGAGGGCAACGAGCAGCAGGCCGTCCGCGACTGGCTGGAGAAGAACGAAGGCTATGTCGACAAGATCGCCCCGCTGCCCGACGGCGGTGGCGGCAGTACGGAGGGCAAGGACGCGGGCAAGACCGTGAACCTCGGCTACTTCCCGTGGGACGAGGCCATCGCGTCCACCTACCTGTGGCAGAACGTGCTGGAGGACCGCGGCTACAAGGCCAACGTCAACCAGCTCGACCCCGGCCCGCTCTACACCGCGCTCGCCGAGGGCCAGATGGACGTGCAGTTCGACGCCTGGCTACCGGTCACGCACGAGCAGTACTGGGAGAGATTCGGGGACGATCTCACCGACATCGGCTCCTGGTACGGGCCGACGACGCTGGAGTTGTCCGTCCCGTCGTACATGAAGGACATCAAGTCCCTTGAGGATCTGAAGGATCACAAGGGCGAGTTCGACGGGAAGATCATCGGCATCGAGGCCAGCGCCGGGATGATGGGGATCCTGAAGGACAAGGTCGTGAACGAGTACGGCCTGGAGGACTGGGAGGTCGTCTCCTCGTCCACCTCCTCGATGCTGGCCGAGCTGGAGCGGGCGTACGACAAGAAGGAGCCCATCGTCGTCACGCTGTGGTCGCCGCACTGGGCCTACGGCAAGTGGGACCTGACCAAGCTGGAGGACCCGAAGGGGGCCTGGGGCGAGGGCGACGACATCCACACCGTGGCCAAGAAGGACTTCGCCGAGGACTTCCCGGAGTTCCACAAGTGGCTGAAGGACTTCACGCTCTCCGAGGAGGAGCTGTCCTCGCTGGAGGTCGAGATCCAGAACGGCGGGGAGGGCAACGAGAAGGAGTCCGCCCGTCAGTGGATGGAAGACAACCCGGAGGTCATCGACCGGATCGCACCGGTGTCCTGACCACGGCCGGCACGCCGGGCGCCCCGTCGTCCCCCCGCCCGGGGGAACGGCGGGGCGCCCGTCCGTTCACGCTCAGCGACGGCACCAGGGAGACCACGCGCCTGCCTGCCATGGCCTCAGGCTACGGCGACGGATCTCCGGCGGGCCGCGGGACCGCGAGCAGTTCGCCGCGGGCCACCGCCGCCGCCGTACGCACCGTGGCCGTCAGCCACGCCGCCACCAGCAGCCCGTACAGCAACGCCGCCAGCCCGCGGAACGCCGTCAGCCCGGTGTGCTCCGCCAGGCTCGCCGCACCCGTCACGCACGTGCCGACCGGGAACGTGAAGGCCCACCACGTCAGCGCGAACGGCATGCCGCGCCGCGCGGCCCGTACGACCAGCGCCCCCGCCACCGCCAGCCACAGCAGCGCGAAGCCCAGCACCGGCACCCCGTACAGCGTCGCGAACGCCCCCGGCACCGCCGCCGAACCGTCCGCCAGCGCGCCCGCCGCCGTCGTCGACTGCCCGAGCGGCCCCAGCACCAGGAAGAGCGCCGGCGTCAGCGCGAGCGGCAGCGGTCCCCGCTCCACCAGCCGGGCGAAGACCAGCGGCAGCATCAGCAGTGTCGCCAGCAGGCTCATCCCGAACATCGCGAAGCAGCCCAGCACCAGCGACTCCCGCCACTGCCCCGCCGGCAGCCGCGGCGCCAGCGCCGGGCCCGTGGCGGCCGACACCATCGGCGCCACCACCGGCAGCAGCCACACCGGGGAGGCGTCGCCGGGCCGCACCCGGTGGCGTACGACCATCAGATACGGCACGGCGACAGCCGCCACCAGCCCCACCGCCGTGCCCGCCACCCACAGCGCGGCCTGCCCCGCGAACGCCGCGTCCGCGCCGGTCACGCGCGCGCCCGCGGCGGCCGTCGCGGCGCCCACCGCGAGCAGGGCCATCGACAGGCACCCGTAGAACGGCGCGACCGCCGGATCGGCGAGGTGCTCGCGGGCGCGGTCGGTGTGCCGGGCCCAGTGCACGGCGCGGGCGGCCAGGAGCGCGCCGAGGAGGACGGCGGAGAGCGCCCAGACGGGCACGAGCGCGGCGGCCGGCAGGCCGACCGCGGCGCCGGCGGTGGCGACGACGGCGGTGCCCATGACGCCGGCGTACCAGTTCGGGCCCAGGTCGCGGGTGGACAGCCGGCGCCGGACGCGCGCGGTGGTGCGGGGGCGGACGAGCGTGGTGGCGGCCATGGCCCCAGCCTCGCGGGGGCCGCGGGCGCCCGGTAGAGCCCGCTTTGCTATCGACTCATAAGCTGGGGTTATGAGCGAGTACGAGGGGGCGGGCGTCCCGGAGCCGTCGCTGGCCCGCCGGGTGCCGGACCTGGCGGCGCTGGAACTGCTGCTCGCCGTCGCCCGGCTGGGCAGCCTCGGGCGGGCGGCGAAGGCCGTCGGCGTGAGCCAGCCCGCCGCCAGCGCCCGCATCCGCGCCATGGAACGGCAGCTCGGCGTCGCGCTCGTGCACCGCTCGCCGGCCGGGTCGCGGCTCACCGAGGCGGGCGGCGTCGTCACGGAGTGGGCCCGGCGGGTGGTGGAGGCCGCGGAGGCGTTCGACGCCGGCGCGCAGGCGCTGCGCGCGCGGCGCGACTCGCGGCTGCGGGTGGCGGCGAGCCTCACGGTGGCGGAGTACCTGCTGCCGGGGTGGCTGGTCGCGCTGCGCGCGGCCCGGCCGGAGACGGCGGTGTCGCTGCAGGCCGGGAACTCCGTGGCGGTGGCGGCCCAGGTGCGGGAGGGGGCGGCGGACCTGGGGTTCGTCGAGGGGCCGGGGGTGCCGGAGGGGTTGGACGGCGCGGTGATCGGCCACGACCGGCTGCTGGTCGTCGTCGCGCCGTCGCACCCGTGGGCGCGGCGGCGCGGTCGCGGGCTGCCGCCGGGGGAGTTGGCGGGGGCGGCGCTGGTGCTGCGGGAGCAGGGGTCGGGTACGCGGCAGGTGCTGGACGCGGCGCTCGCCCCGTACGGCGGGCTGGGCGTGCCGCTGCTGGAGCTGGCGTCGACGACGGCGGTGAAGGCGGCGGCGGTGACGGGGGCGGGGCCGGCGGTGCTGTCGGAGCTGGCGGTGGCGGACGAGGTGGCGGCGCGGCGGCTGGTGGCGGTGGGGGTGGCGGGGCTGGACCTGACGCGGGCGCTGCGGGCGGTGTGGCCCCGGGGCGAGCGGCCGTCGGGGCCGGCGCGTGACCTCCTGTCGCTGACGCGCGGAGGGCCGGGAGCGGGGGCGGGTGCCGTACGGGCGTGAGCGGGCCGGGTGTGGATGGTCCGTCGACCCGGTGCCGTGGGGGTTGGGGTGCCCCGGGCCCGCCCCTTCCCGCTTCCTCGGGGCTTCGCCCCCGAGACCCCCGGCGGGGCTGAATCCGCCCCCAACTCCCCGCTGCATTACGCTCGTTGCCACCCGCCTTGATCGTCAAGGCGTCGCACAGACGCGGGAGCACGCGGTGTCAGCTGACGACCAGTCCCTCATACCCGGCGTATCCGTCGACCGGCCGACGTCCGCCCGCGTATACGGCTGGCTCCTGGGCGGCAAGGACAACTACGCGGTCGACCGGGAGTTCGCCCTCAAGCAGCTCCAGGAGTTCCCCGCCGGGCTCGACATCACCCGCGAGAACCGCCTGTTCCTCTACCGGGCCGTGCGCTGGCTCGTACAGGAGGCCGGCATCCGGCAGTTTCTCGACATGGGCTGCGGGCTGCCCACGGACAACAACGTCCACCAGGTCGCCCAGCGCTTCGCCCCCGACGCCCGCGTCGTCTACGTCGACAACGACCCCGTCGTCCTCGCCCACGGCCGCGCGCTCCTCGCCGAGGACGCCTCCACCGTCGTCGTCAAGGGCGACCTGCGCGACCCCGCCACCATCCTCGACGACCCGGCCGTCACCCGGCTCATCGACTTCGACGAGCCGCTGGGCGTGCTCTACCTGTCGGTGATGCACCACGTCCCCGACGCCGACGACCCCGTCGGCGTACTGAACACCGTCCTCGACCGCGTCCGGCCCGGCAGTTGCGTCTGTCTCTCGCAGGTGGCGACCGACGACCCGGCCACCAGCGCGGCCATGACCGAGAGCGTCCGCGCCAAGGGCATCCCGTGGCAGACCCGGACGCCCGCCGAGGTCGACGCCCTCGTCGAGGGCCTGGAGCCGGTCGAGCCGGGGCTCGTGGACCTGGTCGACTGGCGTCCGGACCGGTTCCAGCCGCGGCTGGAACCGGTCGCTCCGGTGCTGGAGCCCTACCTCGGCACGACGAAGCACGCCAAGCCCGTCTACGAGTACGGCGGGATCGTCCGCAAGCCCGCGGGCTGAGACACCCGGCCCGGACACTCAGCCCGCCGCCGCCACCAGCCCCCGCATCACCCGCACGTCCTCGCCCATCTCCGGGTGCCACTGCACCCCCAGCGCAAAGTTCCCGGCGTCCGGCAGCTCCACCGCCTCCACCACGCCGTCCGCCGCGTACGCGGACGCGATGACGCCGTCGCCCAGCTCCGCCACCGCCTGGTGGTGGTACGCCGGGACCGTCACCGCCTCCGGCAGCAGCGCGGCGAGCCGGGTGCCCGGGACCGGCTTGATCTCGTGCTCGCCGAAGACGCCCGGTTGTTCGTGGTGGCCCTCCATGTGCTGCCGCAGCGTGCCGCCGCACGCGACGTTCAGCAGCTGCGACCCGCGGCAGATCCCCAGCAGCGGCAGCTCCGCCGCCAGCGCCGCGTCGATCAGGGCCAGTTCCCAGGCGTCGCGCTCCCGCGACGTCGGGGTGGGCTCGTCCGTGCGCGGGTCCGGGGCCGCGCCGTAGCGGGCGGGGTCCAGGTCCGGGCCGCCGGTGACGACCAGGCCGTCGAGGCGGCGCAGCGTCTCCGCCGCGCGGGCCGGGTCGTCCGGCGGGAGCAGCGCCGGCAGGCCGCCGGCGCGCTGGGCGAGGCGGTGGTAGCCGGCGGGCAGCAGTGCGGCGGGCAGTTGCCACCGGCCCCACCGGGCCTCGTCGACGAGGTAGGTGGAGATGCCGATCAGGGGCCGGGTCATCGGTTCTTCCTCACCTTAGGAGCGTTCGAGTTCCGCCTCGGCCGCGGCCAGCGCCGCGAACTCCTCCTCGGGCGCCGCCGCGACCAGACGGTGCCGACTGTAGAGGGCGAAATATCCCACGGCCACCGCGTATACGCAGCCCGCGATCATCGCCGCCCACTTGTCCACCAGGAACGTGGCCACCAGCGCCGACAGCGCGAGCACGAACGCCACCGCGGAGGTCACCGCCCCGCCGGGCGTGCGGTACGGCCGGTGCAGCTCCGGCTCGCGGCGGCGCAGCACGATGTGCGAGAGCGCCATCAGGGCGTACGAGATGGTGGCCCCGAACACCGCGACGTTCAGCATCCGCGCCCCGTCCCCGGTCGCGGCGGCCAGCGCGAAGCCGATCGCGCCGGGCACCAGCAGGCCCAGGTACGGGGCCTTGCGGCGGGAGGTGAGGGAGAGGGCGCGGGGCAGGTAGCCGGCCCGGGAGAGCGCGAAGAGCTGCCGCGAACCGGCGTAGATGAGCGAGAAGAACGAGGCGACGAGCCCGGCGAGGCCCGCGTAGTTGACGAACCGGCTCAGCGCGGTCGCCTCGCCGTCCGGCTGCAGCGCCTCGACCAGCGGGTTGCCCGCGTCCTGCACGGCCGCCGAGCCGCGGGCGCCGGCCGCGGTGATGAAGGTGACGACGGCGAGCAGCAGCAGGATCCCCATCGCCCAGGCCATCGCGCGCGGCAGCGTGCGGGACGGGTCCCTGGTCTCCTCCGCGGCCAGCGGCACGCCCTCGACGCCGAGGAAGAACCACATGCCGAACGGGAACGCCGCCCAGATGCCCATGATCCCGAACGGCAGCCAGGAGCTGGCCCCGAAGGCACCGCCGTCGACGGGGATGTCGTTGAGCGAGCCGGCGCTGAACTCCGTGACCGCGCCGACCGCGAAGATGAGCAGCGCCGCGACGGCGACGGCGGTCACTATGAGGCTGAAGCGCAGGGCCTCGCCGACGCCCCACAGGTGGATGCCGAGGAAGATCACGAAGCAGGCGAGGTAGACGGGCCAGCCGGAGGTGAGCCCGAACAGCTCCAGCGACTCGACGTAGTCGCCGATGAAGATGACGATCGCGGCCGGCGCGAGGACGTACTCGATGAGGATCGCCGTGCCGGTCATGAACCCGCCCCAGGGGCCGAGGGCCTTGCGGGCGAAGCCGTAGCCGCCGCCGGCCGTGGGCAGGACGGCGGCCAGCTCGGCGAGGGCGAACACCAGGCAGGTGTACATCACGCCCATGAGCAGCGCGGCGATGGCCAGGCCGCCGAAACCGCCCTCCGCCAGGCCGAAGTTCCAGCCGGAGAAGTCGCCGGAGACGACGTACGCCACGCCGAGGCCGGTGAGCAGCAGCGGCCCGGCGCTGCCGGCGCGCAGCGCGCGGCGCTCCAGGTAGGCCGCGTCCGCGGCGGCGTCCGCGGCGGCGTCCGCGACGGGACCCGAGGCGCCGTCGGGAGCGGCGCGGGGGCCGGGCGGTGCGGTGCGGGACTCGGTGTCTTCGCTCATGGTGCCGCTCCTGCCTCAACGGACGGTGGGAACCCAGCAATGGTGTGGCCCCATACCTTTGCGGCGCTGACGTGACGAGCGCAAGCCCCGTGCATGAACGTCCTGTAACGCCGCCCCCGGGCCCCGGGTCCGCGGCGGCGCTCAGCCCAGGAACCCGCGCAGCAGCGCCGCGGTGCCGGCGCAGTGCTCCCGCATCACCTCGCGGGCGGCGTCCGACTCTCCGCCGAGCACCGCGCCGACGAGCGCGGCGTGCTGCGCCTGGCTGTGCTCCAGGTTTCTGACCAGCAGCGGGATGCAGTCCAACAGCTCGTTGACGGTGGCCCGTACGGCCGCGTACTGCGCGGCGAGCCGCGCGGAGCCGGCCAGCTCGGCCAGGGTCAGGTGCAGCAGGGTGTCCAGCCGCCGGTAGTCGGCCAGCGGCGCGTCCTGCGTCGCCTCCAGCGCGGCGCGCAGCCGTGCCCGCTGCTCCGGCGTGAGCCCGGTGCCGGCGCACAGCTCCGCGGCACCCGTCTCCAGCACCTCGCGGAAGCGGAGTACGTCCTCCAGGTCCGTACGTTCCGTGCGCCGGCGCAGCTCCTCCTGCGCGTCGCGCCGCGCGGTCGTGCGCTCCCGTACGAACGTGCCCCCGTAGCGCCCCCGGCGGCTCTCCACCAGCCCCTCGTCCTGCAGCACCTTCAGCACGTCCCGCAGCGTCGCCCGGCTGATCCGCAGCCGCTCGGCCAACTCGCGCTCCGCGGGCAGCCGCTCGCCCGGCGGGACCAGGCCCAGGCGCAGCACCTGCAGTATCTGCTCCAGCGCCTCCTCGAAGCCGTTGCCCGCGCGCACCGGGCGCAGTACGGTCCGCAGCCCGTCGCCGGCCGCCGCGCCGCTGAACGCTCCCATTCCGCCCCCGCTCTCCCGGCCCACTGCCCCGGCCCACTTCCCAATCAAAGGTAATCGTGCATACCTTAAGACGCCCGCAGAAGAGGAGACCGCGCCCGTGACCGACTCCGACCGCACCCCCGCGCTGCCCGTGACCGAGCTGCGCCGACTCGTCGACGCCGGCGAACTCGACACCGTCGTCCTGGCCTTCACGGATATGCAGGGCAGGCTGCAGGGCAAGCGCTTCGCCGCCCCCTTCTTCGTCGACGAGGTCCTGGCGCACGGCACCGAGGGCTGCAACTACCTGCTGGCCGTGGACGCCGACATGAACACCGTCGACGGCTACGACATGTCGTCCTGGGAGCGCGGCTACGGCGACTTCGCCATGCACCCCGACCTCGCCACCCTGCGCCGCATCCCGTGGCACCCCGGCACCGCCATGGTCACCGCCGACCTCGCCTGGCACGACGGCTCGCCCGTCCCCGCCTCGCCGCGGCAGATACTGCGGCGCCAGCTCGACCGGCTCGCCGCCCGCGGCTGGACCGCGTACGCGGGCACGGAGCTGGAGTTCATGGTCTTCCAGGACACGTACGAGCAGGCGTGGAACAGCGCGTACCGCGGCCTGACCCCCGCCAACCAGTACAACGTGGACTACTCCGTCCTCGGCACCGGCCGCATCGAGCCCCTGCTGCGCCGCATCCGCAACGAGATGGGCGCCGCCGGCATGACCGTGGAGTCCGCGAAGGGCGAGTGCAACCTCGGCCAGCACGAGATCGCCTTCCGCTACGCCGACGCGCTGACCACCTGCGACCAGCACAGCATCTACAAGACCGGCGCCAAGGAGATCGCCGCCCAGGAGGGCACGGCGCTGACCTTCATGGCCAAGTACGACGAGCGCGAGGGCAACTCCTGCCACATCCACCTGTCCGTACGCGACGCCGACGGCACCCCCGTCTTCGCCGCGCCCGGCGACGGGTCCGGCGACCGGTCCGACGCCGGGTCCGACCCGTACGGGATGTCCGCGACCATGCGCCACTTCGTCGCCGGCCAGCTCGCCTGCCTGCCCGAGCTGACCCTCCTCTACGCCCCCAACATCAACTCCTACAAGCGCTTCCGCCCCGGCTCCTTCGCCCCCACCGCCGTCGCCTGGGGCCCCGACAACCGCACCTGCGCGATCCGCGTCATCGGCCACGGCGGCTCGCTGCGGCTGGAGAACCGGCTGCCCGGTGGCGACGTCAACCCCTACCTCGCCGTCGCCGGGATGATCGCCGCCGGGCTGCACGGCGTCGAGCACAAGCTCGAACTCCCCGAGCCCTGCACCGGCAACGCCTACGCCGGCGACGCCGCACACGTCCCCGCCACCCTCCGGGACGCCGCCGAGCTGTGGAGCAGCAGCACGCTCGCCCGCGAGGCGTTCGGCGAGGACGTCGTCCGGCACTACCGCAACATGGCGCGGGTCGAGCAGGAGGCGTACGACACCGCCGTCACCGACTGGGAACGCTTCCGGTCCTTCGAGCGCATGTGAGGTCGGCCCCCCTTGAGAGAATCAGCAGGATCAGCAGCACCCGCAACCCCGGCGGCCCCCGCCCCGCCGCACGAGCACACCGTCGTCAACCCCGCCACCGAGGAGACCGTCGCCACCGTCCCGGCCGCCGGCCCCGCCGAGGTCGCCGCCGCCGTCGCCCGCGCCGCCAGGGCACAGCAGGGCTGGGCCGCCCTCGCCCCCGGCGACCGCGCCCGGCTGCTGCGCCGCTTCGCCGCCGAGGTCGACGCCCGGATCGAGGAGCTGGCCCGGCTGGAGACCGCCGAGGCCGGCCACCCGGTGGCCGCCGCCCGCTGGGAGGCGGGCAACGTACGCGACCTCCTCGACTACGCCGCCGGGGGAGTGGAGCGGCTCACCGGCAGCCAGATCCCGGTGGCCGGCGGGCTGAACGTCACCTTCGCCGAGCCGCTCGGCGTCGTCGGCGTCATCGCCCCGTGGAACTTCCCCATGCCCATCGCCGCCTGGGGCACCGCACCCGCGCTCGCCGCCGGCAACGCGGTCGTGCTCAAGCCCGCCGAGGCCACCCCGCTGACCGCGCTGCGGCTCGCCGACCTGGCCCTCGAAGCGGGCCTGCCCGACGGGCTGTTCCAGGTCGTGCCGGGCGCGGGAGGTGTCGCGGGCGCGGCGCTCGTGGAACACCCGGACGTGGCGAAGATCGTCTTCACCGGCTCCACCGCCGTCGGCAAGCGCATCGCCGCGCGCTGCGCCGAGCAGGTCAAGCGGGTCACCCTCGAACTCGGCGGCAAGAACCCGAACATCGTCTTCGCCGACGCCGACCTGGAGCGCGCCGCTGCCGCCGCCCCCGCCTCGTTCCTCGACAACACCGGCCAGGACTGCTGCGCCCGCAGCCGCATCCTCGTCCAGCGCGGCGTGTACGAGCGCTTCCTCGCCCTGCTGGAGCCCGCCGTCCACGCCTTCACCGCCGGCGACCCCGCCGACCCCGCCACGCGGATGGGCCCGCTGATCTCCGCCGCCCACCGCGAACGGGTCCGCGGCCACGTCCCCGAGTCCCGGCCCGCCGCCATCCGCGGCACCGTCCCCGAAGGCCCCGGGTACTGGTACCCCGCCACCGTCCTCACCGACGCGGCGCCCGACGACCCGGTCAGCCGCGAGGAGGTCTTCGGACCCGTCGCCGTCGTCCACCCCTTCGACGACGAGGCCGACGCCGTACGCCTCGCCAACGCCGGCCCGTACGGTCTGTCGGGCTCGCTGTGGACGCGCGACACCGCCCGCGCGGTCCGCGTCTCCCGCGCCGTGGCCGCCGGAAACCTCTCGGTCAACTCACACAGCAGCGTGCGCTACTGGACGCCCTTCGGCGGCTTCAAGCAGTCCGGCCTCGGCCGCGAGCTGGGCCCGGACGCGCTCGCGTCGTTCACCGAGACCAAGAACGTCTTCATCAGCACCGAGGAGTGAGCACGTTGACCGACTTGACCGACGAGACCGCGGTCTGCCGCCGGCTGCCCGGCCGCACCGCCGTCGTCACCGGAGCCGGCAGCGGCATCGGCCTGGCCGCCGCCCGCCGGCTGGCGGCGGAGGGCGCGCACGTCGTCTGCGCCGACGTCGACGAGGCCGCGGGCAAGGCGGCGGCCGAGGCGACCGGCGGGCTGTTCGTACGGACCGACGTCACCGCCCCCGCCGACGTCGAGGCGCTGTTCCAGGCCGCGTACGACACGTACGGCTCGGTCGATGTCGCGTTCAACAACGCCGGCATCTCCCCGCCCGAGGACGACTCCATCCTGAGCACCGGCATCGACGCCTGGCGCCGCGTGCAGGAGGTCAACCTCACCTCCGTCTACCTGTGCTGCAAGGCCGCCATCCCGTACATGCGGCGCCAGGGCCGCGGCTCCATCGTCAACACCGCCTCGTTCGTGGCCGTCATGGGCGCCGCGACCTCCCAGATCAGCTACACCGCCTCCAAGGGCGGCGTGCTGGCCATGTCCCGCGAGCTGGGCGTGCAGTTCGCCCGCGAGGGCATCCGGGTCAACGCCCTGTGCCCGGGCCCGGTCAACACCCCGCTGCTCAAGGAACTGTTCGCCAAGGACCCGGAGCGCGCGGCCCGGCGGCTGGTGCACATCCCCGCGGGCCGCTTCGCGGAGGCGGAGGAGATCGCCGCGGCGGTGGCGTTCCTGGCGAGCGACGACGCGTCGTTCGTCAACGCCGCGGAGTTCCTGGTCGACGGCGGCATCGCGGGCGCGTACGTCACGCCGCTGTAGCCGCGCCTAGAGAAACGTACGGCCCTCGCCCCGGTACGTCGGCACCGACTCGGTGACGCGCTCGCCCTCGATCAGGTGCAGCGCGTCGAACCGCTCGCACAGCTCGCCCGCCTTGGCGTGCCGGAACCACACCCGGTCGCCGACCAGCAGGTCGTCGGCCGGGGAGCCGAGCAGCGGGGTCTGCACCTCGCCGGCGCCCTCCTGCCGGTCGTAGCGCAGGCCCTCCGGCAGGTACGGCACGGGCGGCCGGTCGGAGCCGGAGGGGCCGGAGGCGGGGTAGCCGCCGCCGAGGACGGTCACGACGCCGACGCCCGGGCGGCGGACGACGGGCAGGGCGAAGACGGCGGCGGGGCGGCCGTCGAACGCGGTGTAGTTGTCGAACAGCCGCGGCTGGTAGAGCCCCGACCCGGCGGCGATCTCGGTGACCGCGTCCTCCGCGGCGGTGTACTGCACGCTGCCCGTACCGCCGCCGTTGACGAACTCCAGGTCCGCCAGCCGGCGCACCGCCGCCACCGCCTCCGCCCGGCGGCCCGCGAGCTGCCGGCGGGCCGCCGACTGCATCAGCCGGATGGCGCGCGACCTCAGCGGCCGGCCCGGGATGTCGTCCCCGACACCGGTGACGTGCCCCTCGTACGCCATCAGCCCCACCAGCCGGAAGCCCGGCCGGCGCACCACCTCGCGGGCCACCGCCGCCAGCGCCGCCGGTTCTGACAGCGGCGAGCGGAGGGCGCCGACCCGTACCCGGCCGCCGAGCAGCCGCAGCGAGGTGTCCAGCTCCAGGCAGACGCGCACCTCCTCGCGCCCACCGCCGCGGGCCGCGTCCACGAGGTCCAGCTGTGCGGGGTCGTCCACCATGACCGTCACCGCGGCGGCGAGCTTCGGGTCGCCGGCCAGCTCGGCGAAGCCGGCGCGGTCCGTGGAGGGGTAGCCCAGCAGCACGTCGTCGAAGCCGGAGCGCGCCAGCCACAGCGACTCGGCGAGCGTGAAGGCCATGATCCCGGCGAAGCCGGGCCTGGCCAGCACCCGCTCCAGCAGCGCCCGGCAGCGCACCGACTTGCTCACCACCCGGATCGGCTTGCCGCCGGCGCGGCGCACGAGATCGGCCGCGTTGGCGTCGAACGCCTCGGTGTCGACGGCGGCGAACGGGGCGTCGAGGTGGGCGGTGGCACGGTCGTAGCGGGAGCGCAGAGCAGCGTAATCCGGCATGACCGAAGACTGCCACCGTGTGACCGGGGGCGGTAGAGGGGTACGGACAGGATGAGGCGATCGGGCGGCGCACCGTCCGTCGGGGGAGCCCAGTAGAGTGTCGCGAGCGCCTGTCAGCAGGACGTCCGGGGGCTACTCACAGGAGGGGAGTGAGGGGGCTGTTGAGCACTGACGCAGAGCAGACGCCCGCCGCCCCGCCGTCGCCGGCTCCGCAGTCGCCGGCTCCGCCGGCCGGGAGCGCGGAGCCCGCACGCCCCGCGGAGCCCGCGGGAACATCCGGGCCGGCGCCAGGCGCCGGGTCCGCGGCGGGAACCGCCGAGTCCGTACGTTCCCCGCGGCCCGCGCCGCCGGCCGAACTCCCGGGCGCCGCCGCCCGGTCGGCCCCGGCCGACCCGGCCGCCCCCTCCTCGCGCACGCCGCCGCACCACCCGCCGCGGCCCTACGCCCCGCCCGTGCCCGCCGTCCCGCCCAAGCCCGTAGGCGCCCCGCTGCACATGGCATCCGTGCTCCCCTCCGACATCCCCCGTCCCGAGCCGGAGCCGCCCGCCGAGCGGCGCGGCGTCGCGCGCACCGTGGCCGCCGCCGTCGCGCTCATCACCGGCATCGGGCTCGTCGCCGGCGCGGCCACCGGCAGCTGGCTCAGCGACGGCCCGCGGGCGCAGGCCCAGCCCGGGGCGTACGAGGTGGCCCGCGGCCTGTGGCACGCCACCGAAGTCGACAAGCTCTTCCCGCCCCGGCTCGAAGGCGACGGCGCCGGCCCCGGCGGCGCCGACCGCGTCTGGGTGCGCGTCGCCGTCGCCCCGCCCGGCAGCTGCAAGGCGGGCCTCGACCCGGCGCTCGCCCGGGAGTTGCGCCGCGTCGGCTGCGAGAAGCTGCTGCGCGCCACGTACGCCGACGAGACCCGCAGCAGCGTCACCACCGTCGGACTGGTCTTCACCACGGCCGGCGCCGCGAAGATGGGCCGGTTCGAGGACCGCTTCGAGGACGAGGAGCTGGGCGCGCGGCCGGACATGCTGCCGCGCGCGTACGGCACCGAGACCGGCCCCGCCGCCGGCTTCGGCGACGAGCAGCGCGCGACCTGGACCGTACGGGTGCTCTCCGACGCCCCCGTCGTCCTCTACGCCGTCACCGGCTTCGCCGACGGCCGTGCCGTGCCCGAGCCGCAGCCCGCCGCGGACGCCGTCCACCCCACCGCGACCGCCGCGCCCGCGCAGGCCGGCCTCGGCCACGACGCCGAGGGCATCGCCGACCGCGTCGAGCGCAGCCTGCGCAAGACCTCCGCCGGGGCGACGGAGTCCCCGCGATGACCCGCCCGGCCCCCGCGCGCCGCCGCGCCACCGCCCTCCTCGCCGCGCTGACCGCCGCCGCGGCCCTGCTCACCGCCACCGTCGCGCCCGCGCACGCGGACGGCCTGCAGGAACTCCAGTGGGGCCTGGACGACGTCCGTGCCCCCGAGGCATGGGACACCACCCGCGGCGCCGGCATCACCGTCGCCGTACTCGACACCGGCGTGGACGCCTCCCACCCCGACCTCACCGGACAGGTGCTGGACGGCAAGGACTTCGTCGGCTTCGGCGCCCGCCGCGGTGACGACTCCTGGGCCCGGCACGGCACCGCCATGGCCGGCATCATCGCCGCGCACGGCCACGGGCCCGGCGCCGCCGAAGGCGTCACCGGCGTCGCGCCCGAGGCGAAGATCCAGCCGGTACGGGTCATCCTGGAGGACGGCGACGCGCAGCGCAGCAAGGCCCGCGACACCCGCGGCAGCGCGCTCGCCGACGGGATCCGCTGGGCCGTCGACAACGGCGCCGACGTCATCAACCTCTCCCTCGGCGACGACAGCAAGTCCGCCCACCCCGAGCCCGGCGAGGACGCCGCCGTGCAGTACGCGCTGCGCAAGGGCGTGGCCGTGGTGTCGTCCGCCGGCAACAGCGGCGAGAAGGGCGACCGCGTCTCGTACCCCGCGGCCTACCCCGGCGTCATCGCCGTCACCGCCGTCGACCAGGTCGGCGCGCGCGCGGACTTCTCCACCAGCAACTGGTACGCCACCGTCGCCGCCCCCGGCGTCGACGTGGCCATCGCCGACCCCGACCGCACGTACTACGAGGGCTGGGGCACCAGCGCCGCCGCCGCCTTCGTCTCCGGCGTCACCGCCCTGGTCCGCTCCGCCAACCCCGACCTCAGCCCCTGGCAGATCCGGGACCTGCTGCGGGACACCGCGCAGGACCCGCCCGAGGGCGGCCGCAGCGACGAGCTGGGCGCGGGCCGGGTGGACGCGGCGGCGGCCGTCGCGGCGGCGCGGGAGACAAAGGCCGCGCCGCAGGAGCCGGCGGCGGCCTCGTACGACGAGAAGCGCTTCGGCGCGGCGCCCGCGGTCGTCACCGCCGAGGACGACGGGCCGGGCGGCCTGGCGCTCGTCGCCGGGGTCCTGGGCGTGGGGCTGATCGCGGGCGCGTGGTTCCTCTGGCGCGGCCCGCGGCTGCGCCAGGCCGGCGCCTGGCGCGGCCCGGCGCCCCCGTCCTTCGCGCCGCCGCCGGCCGAGCCGCCGCGGTCGGCACCCCCGCCCGGCGCGGGCGCCGGCGGACCGCGCCCGCAGGGCGGTGACGGGCCCCCGCTAGGCTCGTCGGGTGCCGCTGAAGAACATCCCTGACCCCGGTTTCGCCGGCGACGACGGCTCCGCCGACCCCCGCCTCGCCGCCGCCCTGGCCACGTACGCCGAAGCCCCCGACGACCCCGGGGCCGGGCCCCGGGTGCTGGCGGCCCTGGCCGGAACGCGGGTGCTGGTCCCCGTCGTCGCGCTCCTCGGCGAGTCGGAGGAGACCCCGGCCGGATTGCGGCGCGACAAGACCAGCGACATGGCGGTGCCCACCCTCGAAGTCCCCGGTGGTCGCCGCGCCCTCCCCGCCTTCACCTCCACCGCCGCGCTCGCCCGCTGGGACCCCGCCGCCCGTCCCGTGGCGGTGCCGCTGCCGCAGGCCGTACGGGCCGCGGTCGCCGAGCGCGCCGACACCGTCGTCCTCGACGTCGCCGGACCCGTGCCGTACGAGCTGACCGGCCCGGCGCTGCTCGCCGCCGCCGAGGGCCGCGGCAGCACCGACCCGCTGGCCGACCCCGCCGTCGTCGCGGCCGTGACCGCCGTGGTGGCCGCGGTCGCGGGGGTACGCGCCGCGTCCCTGGCCCGCGCCGGCGACGCCGACGGCACCCTCGCGCTCGCTCCCGACCCCGGCGCCGCCCCCGCCGGCGTCGCCCGCCGGGTCGCCGAGGCGCTGGCCGCCGACCCCGTCCTGCGGGCCCGGCTGGTCCGCGGCCTGGACCTGGCCCTGCTGCCGCCGGACGCCCGGCTGCCGGGCGAGCCGCTGCCGCTGCGCTGAGCGCGGCCCGCCCCGGGGCCGCGGCCCGGGCGCTGGTTAGGGTGGCCTCCCGTCCCGTACGAGGAAGTGAGCCCCGATGAGCGACACCGGCCCCGGCGCCGACGCCGGCCCCGACTTCGACGCGATGACGCGCGACATCGCCGAGGTCCCCGCCGTGGAGGTGATCACGACGGTGGCGGTGCACCTGATGAGCGCCGCGGCGGTCAAGCTCGGGCTCGCCGAGGACGGCGCCGCGCACAAGGACCTGGACGAGGCCCGCAAGCTGATCACCGCGCTGGCCGGGCTGGTCACGGCCGGTGCGGGGGAGGTCGGCTCGTACCACGCGGCACCGCTGCGCGACGGGCTGAAGTCGCTGCAGCTTGCCTTCCGCGAGGCGTCCGAGCACCCGGACGAACCAGGCCGCGGCCCGGGCGAGGCGTACACGGGCCCGGTCATCGGCTGACTGTGTCCCCCCGCGCCCCGCGTCCCCGCGTGTCCCCGCCTGCCCGAGGCGCGGATGTGCGGGGTATCCACGGGCACTGGTATGCTGGGGGACGACCGGCCGGACGCGCCATGCAGGAAAGAGGAGCGACCGGCCCGCAAGTGGAGGCTCCGATCTCCCACCTTCCGGCCCTCGGCCGGCGGGTCACCGGTCCGAAGCGCCCCGCGGCACGCTCTGCGGCGGTGCTCCCCGGCAGGAGCCCGCATTTGCGTCCTGTCCGGGGCTTTTTTCGTGCCCGCGGCGGGTGGTCGGCAGACAGCACGTTACGTGGTTGCCCGCCAGGCAGTCACGTGGTGGAAATGAGGAGGCCACATCAGCGCCGAGCCCCGCATCAACGACCGGATTCGCGTCCCCGAGGTGCGACTTGTCGGCCCCAGCGGCGAGCAGGTGGGCATCGTCCCGCTCGCCAAGGCTCTGGAGCTTGCCCAGGAGTACGACCTCGACCTGGTCGAGGTGGCGGCGAACGCCCGTCCTCCGGTGTGCAAGCTGATGGACTACGGGAAGTTCAAGTACGAGTCGGCCATGAAGGCCCGTGAGGCGCGCAAGAACCAGGCGCACACGGTCATCAAGGAGATGAAGCTCCGGCCGAAGATCGACCCGCACGACTACGACACCAAGAAGGGTCACGTCGAGCGGTTCCTCAAGCAGGGGGACAAGGTCAAGATCACGATCATGTTCCGCGGTCGTGAGCAGTCCCGCCCCGAGCTGGGCCGGCGGCTGCTGCAGCGGCTTGCGGAGGACGTGCAGGAGCTGGGCTTCGTGGAGTCCAACCCCAAGCAGGACGGCCGCAACATGATCATGGTTCTCGGTCCGCACAAGAAGAAGACCGAGGCGATGGCCGAAGCCCGTGAGGCCCAGGCGGCCCGCAAGGCGGAGCGAAGGGGCGAAGAGACCGCTCCCGCGGAGCGCGCCGAGGCCTGATCCCGGACCCGACCCCGGGTCCGGGATAGTACGAAGACAGTCCGACGCTTCAGCATGCCCTTTTACCCCGGGCGGCGGAGGCGCCGACGACGAGGAGTGGACGGCGAGATGCCGAAGAACAAGACCCACAGTGGTTCCAAGAAGCGCTTCCGCGTGACCGGCTCCGGCAAGGTGCTGCGTCAGCGTGCCAACCGGCGCCACTACCTGGAGCACAAGCCGTCGACTCTGACCCGGCGCCTCGCCGGCACGGTCGAACTGTCCAAGGCCGACGCCAAGAAGGTCAAGAAGCTGCTCGGCCGCTGAGCCGCGGCCCTGCCCCGGCAGGGCGCAGGACGACTCGACAGACCGGGACCCAGCCGTTCCGGGTCGCGCAGCCGACGCGACCCAGCCCCAAGGAGTGAACACGTGGCACGCGTCAAGCGGGCAATCAACGCCCAGAAGAAGCGCCGGGCGATCCTCGAGCAGGCCAGCGGTTACCGCGGCCAGCGCTCCCGCCTCTACCGCAAGGCGAAGGAGCAGGTCACCCACTCCCTCGTCTACAACTACAACGACCGCAAGAAGCGCAAGGGCGACTTCCGACAGCTGTGGATCCAGCGGATCAACGCCGCTGCCCGCGCCAACGGCATCACCTACAACCGCTTCATCCAGGGCCTGAAGGCCGCGGGCGTCGAGGTGGACCGCAAGATGCTGGCCGAGCTGGCCGTGAACGACGCCGGTGCCTTCGCCGCGCTCGTCGAGGTGGCCCAGAAGGCCCTGCCGAGCGACGTCAACGCGCCGAAGTCCGCCGTCTGAGCCACTGAAACTCGCGCGTACGCGTCAAGAACCCGCAGGCCCCACCGGCCTGCGGGTTCTGCCGTCCGGGCGGGGCGTTCCGTCGCCAGCACCTGCCGTACGAAAGGTCTCCCCGCCGCCCATGGGCACCCCCGAGCCGATCTCGCCGCGCTCCGCCCGCGTCACCGCCGCCCGCAAGCTGCTCCGGCGCGCCGGGCGGGCCAAGGAGCGCAGGTTCCTCGCCGAGGGGCCGCAGGCCGTGCGGGAGGCGGTGGCGTACGGAGCCGGCGCGGCCGGGGGCGCGGGCCCGGCGCTGGTCGAGCTGTTCGTCACCCCCGAGGCCGCCGGGCGGCACGCGGAGATCGTCGAGTCGGCCCGTGACACCGGCGCGCGCGTGCACGCCGCCGCGGAGGAGGTCGTCGCCGGGCTCTCGCAGACCGTCACCCCCCAAGGGCTCGTCGGCGTCTGCCGGTTCCTCGACGTGCCGCTGGCGGACGTGGTCGCCGCCCGGCCCCGCCTCGTCGCCGTCCTCGCGCACGTCCGCGACCCCGGCAACGCCGGCACCGTGCTGCGCTGCGCCGACGCCGCCGGGGCCGACGCCGTCGTGCTCACCGACGCCTCCGTCGACCCGTACAACCCCAAGGCCGTACGGGCCTCCGCGGGCAGCGTCTTCCACCTCCCCGTCGTCACCGGCGTCCCCGCCGAACGCGCCGCCGCCGAGCTGCGCGCCGCCGGCGTGCGGCTGCTGGCCGCGGACGGGGCGGGGGAGCGGGACCTGGACGACGAGCTGGACGACGGCGGCCTCGCCGCCCCCACCGGCTGGATCTTCGGCAACGAGGCGTGGGGGCTGCCGCCGCGAACCCGGGCGCTCGCCGACGCCGTCGTGCGCGTGCCGATCCACGGCCGGGCCGAGAGCCTGAACCTCGCCACCGCCGCCGCGGTCTGCCTCTACGCCTCGGCCCGGGCGCACCGCCCGATCGGCGGGTGCCGTCCCGTCAGCTCCGCCAGGTAAGGTGACCGCCCTAGGCGGCCCGCGAGCCGACCGTAGGGGCAGGCCAACGCCCGGTCTGTGGGAGGGGGTTCATGGGGTGGAGAGTGCAGATGACGGGCCGGAGGCCAAGGACCTCGGCTGTGCGCCCGACGATCTGCCGGACGGCCTCGTCGTGGCCGACGAGCGCGGTCTCGTGGTGCGCTTCAACGCCGCCGCCGCGCGGATCACCGCCCTGGAGCCGGCCGTCGTCCTCGGCCGCCCGCTGGCCGAGGCGCTGCCCCTGGAGGACCTGAAGGGCCGCCGCTGGTGGCGGCTGACCGATCCGTACGGGGGCCTGGCCATCCGCACCGGCCACCCGGAGCGCAACCTGCTGCTGCCCGGAAACCGCGAGGTGCTGGTCGCCGCCCGCTACGTACGCGACGGCCGCACCGGCCCGGTGCGTAAGCTCGTCGTCACCCTGCGCGGCACGGAGGCCCGGCGGCGCAGCGAGCGCAGCCACGCGGAGCTGATCGCCACGGTCGCGCACGAGCTGCGCTCCCCGCTCACGTCGGTGAAGGGCTTCACCGCCACGCTGCTGGCGAAGTGGGAGCGGTTCACCGACGACCAGAAGCGGCTGATGCTGGAGACCGTGCACGCCGACGCCAACCGCGTCACCCGGCTCATCGCCGAGCTGCTCGACATCTCCCGCATCGACTCCGGCCGGCTGGAGGTGCGCAAGCAGCGCGTCGACGTGGTCGCCGCGGTGCACCGGCACGTGGAGGCGCAGACCACCGCGGGCCAGGACCCGGCGCGCTTCCGCACGCTGGTGCCGCGGGAGCTGCCCGACCTGTGGGCCGACCCGGACAAGGTCGACCAGGTGCTGGGCAACCTGCTGGAAAATGCCGTGCGGCACGGCGAGGGACTTGTCACCATCGAGGTGGCACCCGCCATCCTCAACCACGGCAGGGAAGGCACCCAGGTCACCGTGAGCGACGAAGGCCCCGGCATCCCGGAGGAGTCGATGAGCCGCGTCTTCACCCGCTTCTGGCGGGGCAGCAAGCGCGGCGGCACCGGCCTGGGGCTCTACATCGTCAAGGGCATCGTGGAGGCCCACGGCGGGATCATCACGGTCGGCCGCGCCCCCGGCGGCGGCGCCCGCTTTCGATTTACGTTGCCCGTCGGCGCCCCGGCCCACCTCGCCTGAGCAGCGGCCGTACCGCCCACGGGCATCACCTGCGTCCCCGCGCCCTTAGACTCGACCCCTGGCCCCTCGGCGACCCCGTATTGCAGCCGTCGCCGCGGCCGTCGGGTCGGGGCGCAGCCAGCCAACCGGAAGCACGGGAAGAGATGTCGGCACCGAACAAGTCGTACGACCCTGTCGAGGTCGAGGCACTGAAACCGGAAGAGATCGACCGGGTGCGCGACGAGGCGCTCGGCGCCATCGCCGCGGCCGGCGACCTTGCAGAGCTCCACGAGGTGAAGATCGCCCACGCCGGCGACCGCTCCCCGCTGGCGCTGGCCAACCGCGAGATCGGCGCCCTGCCGCCGCACGCCAAGGCGGACGCCGGCAAGCGCGTGGGCCGGGCCCGCGGCGAGGTGGGGCAGGCGCTGAAGCGCCGCCAGGAGGAGCTGGAGGCGGAGCGCGACGCCCGGGTGCTGGTCGAGGAGGCGGTGGACGTCACGCTGCCGTACGACCGCACCCCCGCCGGCGCGCGGCACCCGCTGACCACGCTCTCCGAGCGCATCGAGGACATCTTCACGGCGATGGGCTGGGAGGTGGCCGAGGGCCCCGAGGTCGAGGCGGAGTGGTTCAACTTCGACGCGCTCAACATCGCGCCGGACCACCCCGCGCGCAGCGAGCAGGACACCTTCTTCGTACGCGGCCCGAAGAGCGACGGCGCGGGGGAGCGGCAGGGCGACGACGAGACCGGCGTCGTGCTGCGCACCCACACCTCGCCCGTGCAGGTCCGTTCCATGCTCGACCGCGACCTGCCGGTGTACGTGATCTGTCCCGGCCGCGTCTACCGCACCGACGAGCTGGACGCCACCCACACCCCCGTCTTCATGCAGGTCGAGGGGCTGGCGGTGGACGAGGGCCTGACGATGGCCGACCTCAAGGGCACCCTCGACCACATGGTCTCCTCGCTCTTCGGCGAGGGCATGCGGACCCGGCTGCGGCCGGACCACTTCCCGTTCACCGAGCCGTCCGCTGAGATGGACATGGTCTGCTTCGTCTGCCGCGGCGAGTCCGTCGGCAACCCGGACCGGCCCTGCCGCACCTGCGGCTCCGAGGGCTGGATCGAGCTGGGCGGCTGCGGCATGGTCAACCCGAAGGTGCTCGTCGCCTGCGGCATCGACCCGGAGCGCTACAGCGGGTTCGCGTTCGGGTTCGGGATCGAGCGGATGCTGATGTTCCGCCACAACGTCGAGGACATGCGAGACATGGTCGAGGGTGACGTGCGCTTCACCCGGCCGTTCGGGATGGAGATCTGATGCGAGTCCCGCTTTCGTGGCTGCGGGAGTACGTCGACCTGCCGGACGGCGAGACCGGCCGCGGCGTGCAGGACCGGCTGATCAGCGCCGGCCTGGAGGTCGAGACCGTCGAGCGGCTCGGCGCGGGCCTGACGGGCCCGCTGGTCGTCGGCCGGGTGCTGGCGATCGAGGAGCTGACGGAGTTCAAGAAGCCGATCCGCTACTGCCAGGTCGACGTCGGCCAAGCCAACGGCACGGGTGAGCCGCAGAACATCATCTGCGGCGCCAGCAACTTCGCCGTCGGCGACAAGGTCGTCGTCATCCTCCCCGGCGGCGAGCTGCCCGGCGGCTTCAAGATCGGCGCTCGCAAGACGTACGGCAAGGTCTCCGAGGGCATGATCTGCTCGGTGCGCGAGCTGGGCATCGGCGACGACCACGACGGCATCCTGGTGCTGCCGCCCGAGTACGAGCCGGGCACCGACGCCGTCGAGCTGCTGGAGCTGAACGACGAGGTCCTGGACATCGCCGTCAACCCCGACCGCGGCTACGCGCTGTCCCTGCGCGGCGTCGCCCGCGAGACCGCCATCGCCTACGGCCTGCCGCTGCGCGACCCGGCGCTGCTCGACGTCCCCCCGCCGAACGACTACGGCTACGCGGTGAAGGTCGACGACCCGAGCGGCTGCGACCGGTTCACCGCCCGCGTCGTCACCGGCGTCGACCCCGAGGCCCGCTCGCCGATCTGGCTGCAGCGCCGGCTGCAGAAGGCCGGCATGCGGCCGATCTCGCTCGCCGTGGACGTCACCAACTACGTGATGCTGGAGATCGGCCAGCCGCTGCACGCGTACGACCGCGCCCGGCTCGACGGCCCCATCGGAGTCCGGCGCGCCGCGGCCGGCGAGAAGCTCACCACCCTCGACGGCGTCGAGCGCACCCTCCACCCGGAGGACCTGCTGATCACCGACAACCGCGGCCCCATCGGGCTGGCCGGGGTGATGGGCGGCGCCGACACCGAGATCGCCGAGCCCGAGGTACGCGACCACCTGCTCGGCGCGGTGGCGGGCACCACCGAGATCGTGATCGAGGCCGCGCACTTCGACCCCGTCGCCATCGCCCGCACCTCGCGCCGCCACCGCCTCACCTCCGAGGCGTCGCGCCGCTTCGAGCGCGGCGTCGACCCGCAGGCCGGCCCCGCCGCGGCGCAGCGCACCGTGGACCTGCTGGTGCTGCTGGCCGGCGGCTCCGCGGAGGCGGGCGTGACCGAGGTCGTCGCGCCGAGCGGGCCGAGGACGGTGCGGATGCGGGCCGACCACCCGGACCGGGTCGCGGGCGTGGCGTACGGGCGCGAGGCCGTGGTGCGCCGGCTGCAGGAGGTCGGCTGCGACGTCTACGGCGCCGACGAGCTGACCGTCACCGTGCCGTCCTGGCGGCCCGACCTGGCCGCGCCGAACGACCTCGCCGAGGAGGTCATCCGGCTCGAAGGCTACGAGAACCTGCCGTCCACGCTGCCCCGGCCGCCGGCCGGCCGCGGCCTGACCGGCCGGCAGCGGCTGCACCGCCGGGCCGGCCGGGCGCTGGCCGGCGCCGGCTACGTCGAGGTGCTGAACTACCCGTTCCTCGGCGAGGCGGCGCTCGACGCGCTCGGTCTGGAGCCGGACGACGCCCGGCGCCGCACCGTCACCCTCGTCAACCCGCTCAGCGACGAGGAGCCGGGCCTGCGCACCACGCTGCTGCCCGGCCTCCTCGCCGCCCTGCGCCGCAACCACGGCCGCGGCGCCGCGGACCTGGCGCTCTTCGAGACCGGCCTGGTCTTCCGGCCGTCGGGCTGGGAGACCGAGCCGGCACGGCTGCCCGTCGACCGGCGGCCGACCGCCGAGGAGATCGCCGCGCTGAACGCCGCCCTGCCCCGGCAGCCGCGCCGCGCCGCCGTCGTGCTCGCCGGCGCCCGCGAGCGAGCCGGCTGGTGGGGCGCGGGCCGCCCGGCGGACTGGGCGGACGCGGTCGAGGCCGCCCGTACCGTGGCCCGGGAGGCGGGCGTGGAGCTGGCGGCCGAGGCCGACCGGCACGCGCCGTGGCACCCCGGCCGGTGCGCCGCGCTGTACGCCGTCGTGGACGGCGAGCGGCGGGTCGTCGGCCACGCCGGCGAGCTGCACCCGCGGGTGGTCAAGGCGCTGCAGCTGCCGGAGCGTACCTGCGCGATGGAGGTGTCGCTCGACCTGCTGGAGATCGCGGGCGGCGACCCGGTGCAGGCGCCGCACATCTCCACGTATCCGGTGGCGACGCAGGACGTGGCGCTGGTCGTGGCCGCCGACGTGCCGGCGGCGAAGGTCGCCGAGGCGCTGCGCGCGGGTGCGGGGGAACTGCTGGAGTCGGTGCGGCTGTTCGACGTGTTCACCGGCGAGCAGGTGGGCGAGGGCCGCAAGTCGCTCGCGTACGCGCTGCGCTTCCGCGCCGCCGACCGCACGCTGACGGCCGAAGAGGCGGGCGCCGCCCGGGACGCCGCGGTGGCCCGGGCCGCCGAGGAGACGGGCGCGGTACTGCGCGGGGCGTGAGCCCGGGAGGAGCCCGTACGGGGCGGTACGGGGCCGGCCGCCGGCCCCGTACCGCGAAGCCGCCGGCGGCGCCCGGGCGGGACGATGCCGGCGGTGGCCGGGGTCAGTAGGCGTAGAACCCGGCGCCCGACTTCCGGCCCAGCCGCCCCGCCTCGACCATCCGCGCCAGCAGCGGCGGCGTCGCGTACAGCTGCTCCTTGTACTCGTCGTACATGGAGTCGGCCACCGAGGCGACCGTGTCGAGGCCGATGAGGTCCGCGAGCTTCAGCGGCCCCATCGGGTGGGCGCAGCCCAGCTCCATCCCGTTGTCGATGTCCTCGCGCGTCGCGATGCCCGACTCGAACATCCGGACCGCGGCCAGCACATACGGGATGAGCAGCGCGTTCACCACGAACCCGGAGCGGTCCTGGGCCCGGATGGCGTGCTTGCCGAGCACGTCGCGGGCCAGCGACTCGGTCCGCTTGAGCGTCTCGTCGCTGGTGGTCAGCGCCGGGATCAGCTCGACGAGGCGCTGGACGGGTGCGGGGTTGAAGAAGTGCATGCCGATGACCTGCTCGGGCCGCGAGGTGGCGACGGCGAGCTTGACCAGCGGGATGGACGAGGTGTTGGAGGCGAGGACGGCGTCCGGGCGGGTGACGACCTGGTCCAGGACCTGGAAGATTTCGGTTTTGACCTGCTCGTTCTCCACCACGGCCTCGATCACCAGGTCGCTGTCCGCAAGCTCGCCGAGATCGGTCGTGAAGCTCAGCGCGGCCAGTGCCTCGTCCCGTTCCGGCACACTGATCCTGCCGCGTTCGGCCGCCTTGGCGAGCGAGTTGGTGACGCGGGTACGGCCCAGTTCGAGGGCGTCGCCGGTGGTCTCGGCGACGACGACCTGAAGCCCGGAGCGGGCACACACCTCGGCGATGCCCGAGCCCATCTGGCCGGATCCGACCACTCCGACGCGTTCGATGTCGGTCAATGTCACTCCTCGTCCCTCGTCCTGCCCTGTGGGCAACCCTTTCGGACCCCGACGTTACCCGCGTAGCGCATGGCTCTTGTCCCCGGGCGAGACCGGAAGCGAGGATGTGCCGCAACTGACGAGTGGTTCAGACCACTCGGCTCAGTCGGATTCGTGTTCTCGGCGACACTCGGAGGATCCCGATGGGGAGCAGTACTCCCGAAAGACCGCACCACCTCAGCCGGCGCCGGTTCGGCGCCGCGGCGGTGGGCGCGCTGTCCGCGGTGACCATGGCGGGCGACGCGATCGCGGCCCCGGCCGGCGCGACGGGGCGCAGGCACGGCCCCGGCGGCCCGGTGCCGCAGATGCGCGGCTCGTGGGTGGCGACGGTGGCGAACATCGACTGGCCGGTACAGCAGGGCCTGAGCGCCGCGGAGCAGCAGCGCCAGCTGCTGGCCCGGCTCGACGAGGCGGCGGACCGCCGGCTGAACACCGTCGTCTTCCAGGCCCGCCCGACAGCGGACGCGATGTGGCCCTCCCCGTACGAACCGTGGTCGGAGTGGCTCTCCGGGACCCAGGGTGCCGACCCGGGCTGGGACCCGCTCGGCTTCGCCGTGCGCGAGGCCCACCGGCGCGGCCTGGAGCTGCACGCCTGGTTCAACCCCTACCGGGTGCGCAACGACGCGCTCGCGGAGAAGCTGGTGCCGGAGCACCCGGCGAACAAGCACCCCGAGTGGGTCGTCCCGTACGGCGGCAAGATCTACTACAACCCGGGGGTGCCCGAGGTCCGCCGCTTCGTCCAGCGGTGCATCCTCGACGCCGTACGCCGCTACGACATCGACGCCGTGCACTTCGACGACTACTTCTACCCCTATCCGGTCGCCGGCCAGGAGTTCGCCGACGAGGAGACGTACCAGAAGTACGGCGGCGGCTTCGCCGACAAGGCCGACTGGCGGCGCAACAACGTCGACCTGCTCGTCGCGGAGCTGGGCCGGGCCATCAAGCGGACCAAGCGGGACGTGCAGTTCGGCGTGAGCCCGTTCGCGGTCTGGCGGAACGCGGCCACCGACCCCGAGGGCTCCGACACCCAGGCGGGCACGCAGACGTACGACAACCTCTACGCCGACACCCGCAAGTGGGTCCGCGAGCGCTGGATCGACTACATCGTCCCGCAGGTGTACTGGAACATCGGCTTCGCGGTCGCCGACTACGCCAAGATCGTGCCCTGGTGGAACGACGTGGTGGCGGGCACCGGCGTCAACCTCTACATCGGCGAGGCGCTGTACAAGGTCGGCGCCGCCGGCCAGCCCGAGGCCTGGTTCGACCCGGCGGAGCTGTCCCGGCACCTGACGTTCTGCCAGGGCTACCCGGAGGTCCAGGGCAACATGTACTTCTCCGCGAAGCTGCTGCCCCAGGACCCGCTGGGCGCGGTCAGCAGGCTGGTCGCCGACCACTACGGCGCGCCGGCGCGCCCCCCGCGCTACTAGCGGCGCGCCCGCCGGCCTCCGGCCGCCCCGCCACCCGCAGCAGCGGGCGTCAGCCCGGCCCGGGCTCCTGGTCCCGATGCCGGACCACGGAGTCCGGGCCGGGTGACATCACCGCCTCGTGCCCGTCGTCGAACCGCACCCGGTAAGGCGGCTTGCCGCCTGTGCCCAGGACCTCGACGATCTCCGCCGTCCGGTCCTGCTGCCCGACGACGCGACCGTGCACACACAGCTTGTCGCCCACTTCCGCCTCCATGGGGTCGACCTCCTTGTCCGGCTTGTCACGGAAAAGTTGGGTCCGTGACGGCCAGTCTAGGGTCGCGCGCCGCTCTTGGCTCCCCGGAGAATCCCGGTGTACGGGCCACCCATCGCGTGTCAGGCTCGGTGCATGGATCACGTACCCGCCCCCTACGAGGTCTCCACCGACCCCGCCCGGCTCGACCGCGCGCTCGTCCACCGGTGGCTGGCCACCGACGCCTACTGGGCGCTCGGCCGCAGCCGCGAGCGGCAGGACACCGCGATCGACAACTCCCTGAACTTCGGCGTCTACGCCCCGGCCGGCACCCCCGACGGCACCCCCGGCGGCGGCCCGGGCGGCAGCGGCGGGCAGGTCGCGTACGCCCGCGTCGTCACCGACCGCGCCACCTTCGCCTGGCTCTGCGACGTCTACGTGGCCCGCCCCGCCCGCGGCGCCGGCGTCGGCAGCGGGCTGGTCGCCGCCGTCCGCGACCACCTCGCGCCGTACCGGCTGGGCCGCATCCTGCTGGCGACCGGCGACGCCCACGGCGTCTACGCGAAGTTCGGCTTCAAGCCGCTCGCCGACCCGGCCCGGTGGATGGCTCTGGGCACAGAGTGATCGCGCTCTTACCATCACCGCATGAACGTTCGTCTCACGCTGCTCGCCGCGGCCCGCAACTCCTCGCGGCTCGCGGAGCGCTTCGACGACGACCGGCCGCTGGACGCGGCGGGCTGGGTGATGGCCGAACGCGCGGTTCCGGTGTTCTCGCCGCTGGCCGCCGCCGATTTACGGTACTGCTCGCCCACGCAGCGGTCCCGCGAGACCGGCCGGGTGCTCGGCCTCGCGCCGCTGGCCCAAGTCGCGCTGCGCGACTGCGACATGGGCCGGTGGCGGGGCCGGACGCTGGAGGAGGTGATGACGACCGAGCCGCGCGACGTGGACGCGTGGCTGGCGGATCCGCACTCCGCACCGCACGGCGGCGAACCGCTGATCGCCTTCATCCAGCGGATAGGCGGCTGGCTGGACACCCGCCCGGTGGAGGACGGCAGCCACGTGCTCGCCGTCACCGAGCCCTCGATCATCCGGGCCGCGCTGGTCTACGCGCTGAAGGCGCCGCCCGCGTCGTACTGGCACATCGACGTGATGCCGCTGTCGACGATCAGCCTGACCGGCCGGCCGGGGCGGTGGAGCCTGCATGTCGACAGTTGGGTGTGAGCGCCGGTGCGAGTGGACGCGCAGACGCGGCGGGCGGATGATGTCGGGGCCATTGCCAACTCCCTACGGGTAAGTGAATCTACTGGCAAGTAGGTAGTCGTGGCACCGCGTGGGCGAGGAGCGATCAGCGATGAGCGCGTACGACGTGATCGTCATCGGTTCCGGCTTCGGCGGCTCGGTGGCCGCGCTGCGCCTGACCGAGAAGGGGTACAAGGTCGGCGTACTGGAGGCCGGGCGCAGGTTCGCCCGCGAGGAGCTGCCGAAGAACTCCTGGCGGCTGCGCGACTACCTGTGGGCCCCCGCCCTCGGCCTGTACGGCATCCAGCGCATCCACCTGCTCAACAACGTCATGGTGCTCGCCGGCGCCGGCGTGGGCGGCGGCTCGCTCAACTACGCCAACACCCTCTACGTGCCGCCGCCCGCCTTCTTCCAGGACCCGCAGTGGGGCCGCATCACCGACTGGCAGGAGGAGCTGGCCCCGTACTACGACCAGGCGCAGCGGATGCTCGGCGTCCGGCAGAACCCCACGACCACTGCGCCGGACGAGTACCTGAAGGCCACCGCCGAACGCATGGGCGTCGGCGACTCCTTCCGGCTCACCCCCGTCGGCGTCTTCTACGGCGACGGGCGCGACGCCGACGGTGCCGCGAAGGCCGCTCCCGGGGAGACCGTCCCCGACCCGTACTTCGGCGGCGCCGGACCCGAGCGCACGGCCTGCGTGCAGTGCGGCTCGTGCATGACCGGCTGCCGCTTCGGCGCGAAGAACACCCTCACAGAGAACTACCTCTACCTCGCCGAGCGGCGCGGCGCCGTCATCCACCCGCTCACCACCGTCGTCGACGTGCGCGAGGTCGCCGGCGGCGGCTACGAGGTGACCACCGTGCCGACGAACAAGCGCCGCCGGGGCGCACGCGAGGTGCTGCGCTGTGACCGCGTGGTGGTCGCGGCGGGTACGTACGGCACGCAGACCCTGCTGCACCGCATGAGGTCCACCGGCCGGCTGCCGGGGCTCTCCGCGCGCCTCGGCGAGCTGACCCGTACCAACTCCGAGGGGCTGGTCGGCGCGGTGACCTTCCCGCGCACGTACCGCAAGAAGCGCGGCGCGGACGAGCTGGACTTCACCAAGGGCGTCGCCATCACCTCCTCGATCCACCCCAACGCCACCACGCACATCGAGAACGTGCGCTACGGCAAGGGCTCCAACGCCATGGCGCTGCTGTGCGTCCCGCAGTACCGGGCCGAGGGGAAGCTGCCCAAGGCGCTGCGCGTGCTCGGGGCGTACCTGCGCCACCCGGTGCTGGTCGCGCGCACGGCCACCACGTACCGCTGGTCCGAGCGGACCATCATCGGGCTCGTCATGCAGACCCACGACAACTCGCTGACCACGCATCTGAAGGACAAGGGCCTCGGCAAGGGCCTGCTCACGGCCCGGCAGGGGTACGGCGCGCCCAACCCGGTGCACATCCCCGAGGGCGCACAGGCGGCGCGGCTGCTCGCCGAGCAGATCGGCGGGGTGGCGGGGACGAACCTGGGCGAGCTGATGGGCACGCCGCTGACCGCGCACTTCCTCGGCGGCTGCCCGATCGGCGAGGACGCGGAGCACGGCGTCATCGACCCGTACCACCGGCTGTACGGCCACCCGGGGATCTCCGTCGTGGACGGCTCGGCGGTCTCCGCGAACCTCGGCGTGAACCCGTCGCTGACGATCACGGCGCAGGCGGAGCGGGCGATGGCGCTGTGGCCCAACAAGGGCGAGGAGGACCCGCGCCCGGCCCAGGACCGCCCGTACGCCCGCGTCCGCCCCGTGGCGCCGCGGCAGCCGGCGGTGCCGGCGGGCGCGTTCGGCGCCCTGGTGCTGCCGGTTCCGGAGGTCCCGCCGAAGCCCTGAGGCAGACCCGCTCGCTGCGGCAGGGGCCCGTCCGACTGCCCTGGCCAAGCCCCTGCCCCGCCAGCTGAAGTGCTCAGTCACACCCGCCGCTCGGGGAGTGACCGAAATCTTCTTTGCATAGCTCTGCCTGTCTCCGTATAGTCATGCTGTGAGCGAGGAGGAGCGGATGACCGTACGGGTGGCAGTGGCCGGGGCGAGCGGGTACGCGGGCGGGGAGCTGCTGCGGCTGCTGCTCGCGCATCCCGGCGTCGAGATCGGCGCCCTCACCGCACACTCCAACGCCGGCCGCCCCCTCGGCGACCTGCAGCCGCACCTCGCGCCGCTCGCCGGCCGCGAGCTGGCCGAGACCGCGCCCGCGGCGCTCGCCGGCCACGACGTCGTCTTCCTCACGCTGCCGCACGGGCAGTCCGCCGCCGTCGCCGCGGCGCTCGGCGACGACGTCCTCGTCGTCGACTGCGGCGCCGACCACCGGCTCGCCGACGCCGCCGACTGGGAGCGCTTCTACGGCACCCCGCACGCCGGCACCTGGCCCTACGGGCTGCCCGAGCTGCCCGGGCACCGCGACGCGCTCCTCGGGGTCCGGCGCATCGCGGTGCCCGGGTGCTACCCGACCGCCGTCTGTCTCGGCCTGTTCCCGGCGTACGCCGCCGGGCTCGCCGAGCCGGAGGCCGTCGTGGTCGCCGCCACCGGCACCTCCGGCGCCGGCAAGGCCCTCAAACCGCACCTGCTCGGCAGCGAGGTGATGGGCTCCATGAGCCCGTACGGCGTCGGCGGCGGCCACCGGCACACGCCGGAGATGAGCCAGAACCTCAGCGCCGTCGCGGGGGAGCCCGTCACGGTCTCCTTCACCCCGACCCTGGCCCCGATGCCCCGCGGCATCCTCGCCACCAGCACGGCGCGGGCCCGGCCGGGGACGACGGCGGAGACGGTGCGGGCGGCGTACGAGAAGGCGTACCAGGACGAGCCGTTCGTCCGGTTGCTGCCGCCCGGCCAGTGGCCGGCCACCGGCGCGGTCACCGGCTCCAACGCGGCGCTGCTGCAGGTCGCGTACGACGAGAACGCGCACCGCATCGTCGCGGTCAGCGCCATCGACAACCTCACCAAGGGCACCGCCGGCGGCGCGGTGCAGAGCATGAACATCGCCCTCGGACTCCCTGAGGAGCTGGGGCTCACCACGACGGGAGTGGCACCGTGAGCGACGCACGCACGGCTGCGATTCCGCAGGTCGGCAACGCAACCGCACTTTCGCCGTGCGGGCGGAGAAGCGAACAAGGAGACACATGAGCGTCACGGCAGCGAAAGGGTTCACGGCGGCGGGCATCGCCGCCGGGATCAAGGAGAACGGCAACCCGGACCTGGCCCTCGTGGTCAACGAGGGGCCGCGACGCGCCGCCGCCGGCGTCTTCACCGCCAACCGCGTCAAGGCCGCCCCCGTCGTCTGGTCCGAGCAGGTGCTCAAGGGCGGCGAGGTGTCCGCGGTCATCCTCAACTCCGGCGGCGCCAACGCCTGCACGGGGCCCCGCGGCTTCCAGGACACCCACGCCACCGCCGAGCGCGTCGCCGGGGTCCTCGGGCACAGCGCCGCGGAGGTCGCCGTCGCCTCCACCGGGCTGATCGGCACGCTGCTGCCGATGGACAAGCTGCTGCCCGGCGTCGAGCGGGCCGCGGCCGAACTGTCCGCGCACGGCGGCGAGAAGGCCGCCATCGCCATCAAGACCACGGATTCCGTGCACAAGACGGCGGTGGTCTCCGCCGGAGCCGGCGGCGCGGAGGACGCGGACGGCGCCGACGGCGCCGACGGCGGCGCTGCCTGGACCGTCGGCGGCATGGCCAAGGGCGCGGGCATGCTGGCGCCGGGTCTTGCCACCATGCTCGTCGTCCTCACCACCGACGCCGACGTACCCGCCGACGAGCTGGACGCCGCGCTGCGCGCCGCGACCCGTACGACCTTCGACCGCGTCGACTCCGACGGCGCCATGTCCACCAACGACACGGTGCTGCTGCTGGCCTCCGGCGCGTCCGGAGTCCGGCCGGAGCAGGCGGAGTTCGCCGAGGCGGTACGGGCCGTCTGCGACGACCTCGGACGGCAGCTCATCGCCGACGCCGAGGGCGCGAGCAAGGAGATCAAGGTCGAGGTCGTGGGCGCCGCCAGCGAGGACGACGCGGTCGAGGTCGGCCGCTCCATCGCCCGCAACAACCTCCTCAAGTGCGCCATCCACGGCGAGGACCCCAACTGGGGCCGCGTGCTCGCCGCGATCGGCACCACGTCCGCCGCCTTCGAGCCGGACCGGCTGAACGTCGCGATCAACGGCGTGTGGGTGTGCAAGGAGGGCTCGTTCGGCGAGGACCGCGAGCTGGTCGACATGCGCTACCGGGAGGTCCACATCGTGGCGGACCTTGCGGCGGGCGGTGCCGGGGCGGTCATCTGGACCAACGACCTGACCGCCGACTACGTCCACGAGAACAGCGCGTACAGCTCGTGACGGCGACCCCCGCGACCTCCGCGGCACCCGCAACCCCCGCGACCCACGCGACCTCCGCCACCGCGAACACCCCCACCCGTAAGCACACCGCGCTGCCCAAGGCGCGCACCCTCATCGAGGCGCTGCCCTGGCTGACCCGCCACCACGGCAAGGTCGTGGTCGTCAAGTTCGGCGGCAACGCCATGGTCGACGAGGACCTCAAGCGCGCCTTCGCCCAGGACGTCGTCTTCCTCCGGCACGCGGGGCTCCGGCCCGTCGTCGTGCACGGCGGCGGCCCGCAGATCAGCGCGCAGCTCGACCGGCACGGCCTGGCCAGCGAGTTCCGCGCCGGGCTGCGGGTGACGACGCCCGAGGCCATGGACGTCGTACGGATGGTGCTCGCGGGGCGGGTGCAGCGCGAGCTGGTCGGGCTGCTCAACGAGCACGGCCCCTTCGCCGTCGGCCTCACCGGCGAGGACGCGCACACCATCACCGCCACCCGGCACCGCCCGCTGGTCGACGGCGAACCGGTCGACATCGGCCGGGTCGGCGAGGTCGCCGCGATCGACACCGGCGCGATCGAGGCGCTGCTCGCGGACGGGCGCATCCCGGTCGTCTCCTCCGTCGCCCGCTCCGCCGACGAGACCGACGCGGCCGGCGAGGTCTTCAACGTCAACGCCGACACCGCCGCCGCCGCGCTGGCCGCCGCGCTCGACGCGGAGACCCTGATGGTGCTCACCGACGTCGAGGGTCTCTACGAGAACTGGCCGGACAGCGACGAGGTCATCAGCCGGCTGACCGCCGGCGAGCTGGAGCGGCTGCTGCCTGACCTGGCCAGCGGCATGGTCCCGAAGATGGAGGGCTGCCTGTACGCGGTGCGCCACGGCGTACACACCGCGCGGGTCATCGACGGCCGCGTGCCGCACTCCATCCTGCTGGAGATCTTCACGGACGAGGGCATCGGCACGATGGTCGTGCCGGACGCGGAAAGGCCTGCGGCATGAGCGGCGGCATGAGCGGCGGCACGAGCGGCAACGCGGAGCTGACCGGGCGCTGGCAGGGCGCGCTGATGGACAACTACGGCACCCCCCGCCTGCCGCTGGTGCGCGGCGCGGGCGTGAAGCTGTGGGACGCCGACGGCAACGAGTACCTGGACTTCGTCGGCGGCATCGCCGTCACCTCCCTCGGCACCGCCCACCCGGCCGTCGTCGAGGCCGTCTCGGCGCAGATCGCCACCCTCAGCCACGTCTCCAACCTCTTCGTCGCCGAGCCGCCGGTGGCGCTCGCCGAGCGGCTGCTCGAACTCGCCGGCCGGCCCGGCCGGGTGTTCTTCGCCAACTCCGGCGCGGAGGCGGTGGAGGCGGCGTTCAAGATCGGCCGGCTGACGGGCCGTACGCACATGGTGGGCACCGAGGGCGGCTTCCACGGCCGCACCATGGGCGCCCTCGCGCTCACCGGGCAGCCCGGCAAGCAGGCGGGCTTCGGCCCGCTGCCGGGCGAGGTGACGCACGTGCCGTACGGGGACGCGGACGCGCTGCGCGCCGCGGTCACCGAGGACACGGCGCTCGTGATCGTCGAGCCGGTGCAGGGCGAGAACGGCGTGGTGGTGCCGCCGGAGGGCTATCTCGCCGCGGCCCGCGAGATCACCCGGGCCGCCGGCGCGCTGCTCGTCCTCGACGAGGTGCAGACGGGCGTCGGGCGTACGGGCCACTGGTTCGCCGCGCAGGCGCAGGGCGTGGAGGCGGACGTCGTCACCCTCGCCAAGGGCCTCGGCGGCGGGCTGCCGATCGGCGCCACGCTGGCCTTCGGGCCGGCCGCCGACCTGCTCACCCCCGGGAAGCACGGCTCCACCTTCGGCGGCAACCCGGTCGCCTGCGCCGCCGCACTCGCGGTGCTGGACGTGATCGGGTCCGAGGGGCTGCTGGAGCGCGTCAAGCGGGTGGGGGAGCGGCTGCGGGACGGAATCTGGGGGCTGGGGCACCCGCTTGTCGACCATGTGCGTGGCGCGGGGCTGCTGCTCGGTATGGTGCTCTCCGAGGCCGTCGCGCCCCAGGTGCAACAGGCGGCCCAGGCAGCGGGATTCCTGGTCAACGCGGTGACGCCGGACGTGATCCGGCTCGCCCCGCCGCTGATCGTCGGCGAGGCGGAGGTGGACGCCCTGCTCGCCGCGCTGCCCGCCGTGCTCGACGCGGCGGATCCCGCGGCCGTGCCACGACGAGCCGGAGAGTGACGTGACGATGTCCGAGGAGCACAACGGTCCCGCCGTGCCGCACACGCGCACGGCACGCCACCGCAGGATCGTCGACATCCTGAACCGGCAGCCGGTCCGTTCGCAGAGCCAGCTGGCCAAGCTCCTCGCCGACGACGGCCTGACGGTGACGCAGGCGACGCTCTCCCGCGACCTCGACGAGCTGGGGGCGGTCAAGATCCGCAACACCGGCGGCGAGCTGATCTACGCCGTTCCCTCCGAGGGCGGCTTCCGCACCCCGCAGGTGCCGCTGGGTGAGTCGGCCAAGGAGGAGCGCATGGCCCGCCTCGCCGGGGAACTGCTCATCTCCGCCGAGGCGTCGGCGAACATCGTCGTGCTCCGCACCCCGCCCGGCGCGGCGCAGTTCCTCGCGTCCGCGATCGACGCGGCGGAGCTGAACGCGATCCTCGGCACGATCGCGGGCGACGACACCCTGATGGTCATCAGCCGCGACCCGTCGGGCGGCCAGTCGCTCGCCGACCACCTGCTGAAGCTGGCCGAGCGCGAGCGCTGAGGACCCACGCGAAGACCGCGCCGGAGGCGCGGGTGGCGGGGTGCGGGGGGCCTTGCCGGAGGCGCGGGTAGCGCGCTGTGGGGGCGCTGCAGCCCGGTGGGGGTACGGGGGTGTCACCCCCCGAGGCGTGTTCGCGCCGGAGGCGCGGGTGGTGGGGTGTGGGGCGCAGCCCCCGCGGGGGTACGGGGGCGGAGCCACCGGGTTCGCCGCGCCGGAGGCGCGGCAGGGGTCCGGGGCGCAGCCCCGGTTTCGGGAAGGGGCGGGGTCGGGGAACAACCCCCCGGCCGGCCTCCCACGCGCGGCCCCGGCGCCGCCCCCGCCGCCGCGGACGGCAGGTCCAACGCGGGCCAGGAGCGGCGTCACCTGCCCCGCGTCACCCGCCCCGCGCCGCCCGCCACTCGTGGCTCAGCAGCGCCCAGACCTCCAGGTCGTGCCGCTCGCCGGCCATCTCGAACAGGCTGCGCAGCGTGCCCTCGTGGGTCATGCCCAGGCGCCTGGCCACCGCGATGCTCGCCTTGTTCGCGGGGTCGACCAGCCACTCGACGCGGGACAGGCCGCGTACCTCCACCGCCCAGTCGATCATCCGGCGGGACGCCTCGGTGACCAGCCCGCGGCCCTGTGCCTCGGGCGCCAGCCAGGCGCCCAGCTCGCAGGAGCCCTGCGCGGTGTCGAAGAGCCGGTAGATCATGCCGCCGACCAGCTCGCCGTCCAGCCGGACGGCGAACACCCGGCCGGCGTCGCGGGCCTGCTTGTCGGCGTACGCCTGGAGGAAGCGCCGGGCGCCGGCCTCGTCGGTGACGGTGTGCGCCCAGGGCAGCCACGGCTCCAGGTGCGCCCGGTGCCGGTCGGTGAAGGCGGCGAGTTCGGCGGCCTGCCACGGCTCCAGCGTGGTCAGCTCGGCGCCCTCGCCCAGGGGGGTGCTCAGCATCGGTACGTCCCAATCTCCCGCGGCTCCCGCGCGTCACCTCGCCGCGCGTCGTCTCAGCCGTGCGTCGTCACAGCCGTGCGATCACCGTACTGGTGAACTCCTCCGTGGTCGCCGAGCCCCCCAGGTCCGGGGTGCGGACGTCGGTGCCGGCGAGCGTCGCGGCGATGGCGCCGACGACCTCGGCGCCCGCCCGCTCGTGGCCGAGGTGGTCGAGCATGAGCGCCGCCGACCAGATGGCGCCGATGGGGTCGGCGATGCCGCGCCCCGCGATGTCCGGCGCGGAGCCGTGCACCGGCTCGAACATCGAGGGGTACGTGCCCTCGGGGTTGAGGTTCGCCGACGGGGCGATGCCGATGGAGCCGGCGACGGCGGCGGTGAGGTCGCTGAGGATGTCGCCGAAGAGGTTGGAGGCGACGATCACGTCGAAGCGCCCGGGGGTGAGGACGACCTTGGCGCACAGCGCGTCGATGTGCTCCTGGTCCCACGCCACCTTCGGGTGCTCCGCGGCCCGTTCGCGCACCAGCTCGTCCCAGAACGGCATGGTGTGCACGATGCCGTTGGACTTCGTCGCCGAGGTGAGCCGGCCGGCGCGGCGGCCGGCGAGGCCGAAGGCGTAGTCGAGGACGCGGGTGACGCCGGCCCGGGTGAAGACCGCCTCCTGCACGGCCATCTCCTCCGGGAAGCCGCGGTGCAGCCGGCCGCCGATCTCGCTGTACTCGCCCTCGGTGTTCTCGCGCACCACCACGAGGTCGACGTCGCCGGGGCCGGCGGTGCGCAGCGGGCTCTCCATGCCCTCGAAGACCCGGACGGGGCGGAGGTTCACGTACTGCCGGAAGGCCCGGCGGATGGGGATGAGCAGCCCCCACAGGGAGACGTGGTCCGGCACTCCGGGCTCCCCGACGGCGCCGAGGAACACGGCGTCGTACCCGCGCAGCCGCTCGATGCCGTCCTCCGGCATCATCGCTCCCTCGCGCCGGTAGCGGGCGCAGGACCAGTCGAGGGACGTGTACGCGAACTCCACGCCGTGCCGCCGCCCGACGGCGTCCAGCACTTCCAGCGCGGCGGGCGTGACCTCCTGCCCGATGCCGTCACCGGGGATGACCGCGATCCGCTGTGTCGTCATGGCCCCTTCCCCACCCCTTCCCCTCAGCCGAGTTGTGCCCCACCTTACGAAGCAGTCCTGAATGTAAGCCAGCCGCACCGTTCTCCGGAGGGGACGATGAAGTCCGACGCCACCGCGCCACGTGCCAAGACCGACGTCGAGCAGGCACTGCTCGGCCATGCGACCTACCGCAGCCTCGGCGAGCAGAGGCTCTCGCCGCAGGAGGAGAAGTTCGAACGGGCCCGGCGGACCACCGGGTTCTGGCTGGCCCCCCTTGTCTCGGTGATCTTTCTCGCGCTGCCGCTGGACATGGCGGCGAGCCAGCAGACGCTGGCCGGCGTCCTGCTCGGCGTCATCGTGCTGTGGGTGACCGAGCCGGTGCCGATCCCGGTCGGCGGACTGATCGGCGTCGGCGCGATCGTCGTCCTCGGCGTGGTGCCGCCGGACGACGCGCTGGCGCCCTTCGGCTCGTCCACGATCTTCACTTTCATCGGCGCGTTCATCCTGGCCCAGGCTATGCTCAAGCACGGCGTGGCCCGGCGGTTCGCGTTCTGGATCCTGGGCCTGCCGGGGGTGGGCCGCTCGACGTTCCGGCTGATCGCGGCCTTCGGCTTGATCACCTGCGTGCTGTCGGCGTTCGTGTCCAACACCGCGACGGTCGCCATGCTGCTGCCCACCGCGCTCGGCATCCTCACCGTGATCGCCAAGATGCTGCAGGACCGCGGCCTGGTGGAGCAGGACTTCGACCCCACGAGGCTGCGCGTCGGCGCCGCGCTGGTGCTCATGCTCGCGTACGGCGCCAGCGTCGGCGGTCTGCTCACCCCGGTCGGCAGCCCGCCGAACCTCATCGGCCGCGGCCTGATCGAGGAGGCCACCGGCGAGAAGATCTCCTTCGCCGAGTGGACGGCCACCGCGCTGCCGCTGTGCGCCTGCATGTTCGTCGTCCTCGTCGTCGTCCTGCTGCTGCTCAACAAGCCGGAGATCCGCCGGATCGAGGGCGTGGAGGAGTACGTACGCGAACAGCGCGCCGCACTGGGGAAGTTCTCGCGTGCGGAGTGGAACACGCTCATCGCCTTCGGCATCACCGTGTCGCTGTGGATCACCCCGGGCATCGTCGCCCTCGCCGTCGGCACCGACGCCTCCGCGTACACCACCGTCAGCGACCGGCTCGACGAGGGCATCGTGGCGGTGCTCGGCGCCGCGCTGCTGTTCGTCCTGCCGACGAACTGGGCGCGCCGCGAGGCCACCCTCAACTGGAGCGACGCGGCCCGTATCGACTGGGGCACGATCCTGCTCTTCGGCACCGGCATCATCTTCGGCTCACTGCTCGCCGACACCGGCCTGGCCGAGACCATCGGCAACGAGTCCAACGACCTGCTCGGCTTCTCCAGCGTCTTCACCATCACGGTCTTCGCGGCGGTGCTGGCGGTGATCGTCTCGGAGACGACGAGCAACACGGCCTCGGCGGCGGTGGTGGTGCCCATCATCATCCCGATCGCGGTGGCCGCCGAGGTCGATCCGTTCGTCCCGGCGCTGGCCGCGACGTTCGCCGCGTCCTTCGGCTTCATGCTGCCGGTGTCGACGCCGCAGAACGCCATCGCCTACGGCTCCGGCGTGGTCCCGATCACCACGATGATCCGCTCCGGCGCGGGCTTCGACCTCCTCGGCGTGCTCCTGGTCATCCTGGGGCTGCCGCTGATGGTCGAGGTCACCGGCATCGGTTAGCGGGGCGGCCCGGACCCGTACCCGTCAGGGCCGCCGGACCCGCGGGTCCGGCGGCCCTCCGGCGCGCCGTGTGCGCGGCGCTTTGACGAATCATACAGAGTGCTGCATACTTATTCCGGTCAGCGCATGCATCGTAAGGAGACTTCCGTGACCGAGCGCGTCGTACTCGCCTACTCGGGCGGCCTGGACACCTCCGTCGCCATCGGCTGGATCGCCGAGGAGACGGGTGCCGAGGTCGTCGCCGTCGCCGTGGACGTCGGCCAGGGCGGCGAGGACCTCGACGTGATCCGCAAGCGCGCGCTGGCCTGCGGCGCCGTGGAGGCCGAGGTCGCGGACGCCAGGGACGAGTTCGCCGAGGAGTACTGCCTCCCGGCGATCAAGGCGAACGCCCTGTACATGGACCGCTACCCGCTGGTCTCCGCGCTCTCCCGGCCCACCATCGTCAAGCACCTCGTCGCCGCCGCCCAGAAGCACGGCGCCGGCACCGTCGCCCACGGCTGCACCGGCAAGGGCAACGACCAGGTCCGCTTCGAGGCCGGCATCTCCTCCCTCGCCCCGTCCCTCAAGTGCATCGCCCCCGTCCGGGACTACGCCATGACCCGGGACAAGGCCATCGCCTTCTGCGAGGACAAGGGGCTGCCCATCGCCACCACCAAGAAGTCCCCGTACTCCATCGACCAGAACGTCTTCGGCCGGGCCGTCGAGACCGGCTTCCTGGAGGACATCTGGAACGCCCCGATCGAGGACGTCTACGAGTACACCCAGAACCCCGCGGATGCCCGCGAGGCGGACGAGGTCGTCATCTCCTTCGAGCGCGGCGTGCCCGTGGCGGTCGACGGCCGCCCCGTCACCGTGCTGCAGGCGATCCAGCAGCTCAACGAGCGGGCCGGCGCCCAGGGCGTGGGCCGGATCGACATGGTCGAGGACCGGCTCGTGGGCATCAAGTCCCGGGAGGTCTACGAGGCGCCCGGTGCCATCGCGCTGATCACCGCCCACCAGGAGCTGGAGAACGTCACCGTCGAGCGGGAGCTGGCGCGCTACAAGCGGCAGGTCGAGCAGCGGTGGGGCGAGCTGGTCTACGACGGCCTGTGGTTCTCCCCGCTCAAGCGGGCCCTGGACGGCTTCATCCAGGAGGCGAACGAGCACGTCACCGGCGAGATCCGGATGACGCTGCACGGCGGCCGGGCCGTCGTCACCGGCCGGCGCTCGCCCGTCTCGCTGTACGACTTCAACCTCGCGACGTACGACACCGGCGACACCTTCGACCAGTCGATGTCCAAGGGCTTCATCGAGATCTTCGGCCTGTCCTCGAAGATCGCGGCCGGCCGGGACCTGGCCCAGTGAGCGACGACGCACCCCGGCAGAACGCCAAGCTCTGGGGCGGTCGGTTCGCCGACGGCCCCGCGGCGGCGCTGGAGCGGCTCTCCGCGTCCGTCCACTTCGACATGCGGCTCGCCCCGTACGACATCGCCGGCTCCCGCGCCCACGCGCGGGTGCTGCATCGGAGAGGGCTGCTGACGGCGGACGAGCTGACGCGGATGCTCGCCGGGCTCGACCGGCTGGCGGCGGACGTCGAGAGCGGCGCCTTCACCGCCACCATCGCCGACGAGGACGTGCACACCGCCCTCGAACGCGGCCTGCTGGAGCGGCTCGGCCCCGAGCTGGGCGGCAAGCTGCGCGCCGGGCGGTCCCGCAACGACCAGATCGCCACCCTCTTCCGGATGTACCTGCGCGACCACGCCCGCACCCTCGGCGGCCTGCTCGCCGAGCTGCAGCAGGCGCTCGTCGGCCTCGCCGAGGCGCACCCCGGCGTCGCCATGCCGGGCCGTACCCACCTGCAGCACGCGCAGCCCGTCCTCTTCGCCCACCACGTGCTCGCGCACGCCCAGGCGCTCTCCCGGGACGCCGAGCGGCTGCGGCAGTGGGACGAGCGCACGGCCGTCTCGCCGTACGGGTCCGGCGCGCTGGCCGGCTCCTCGCTGGGCCTGGACCCGGAGGCCGTCGCCGCGGAGCTGGGCTTCGAGCACGGCTCCTCGGGCAACTCCATCGACGGGACGGCGGCGCGGGACTTCGCCGCGGAGTTCGCGTTCGTCACCGCGATGATCGGGGTCGACGTCTCCCGGATCGCGGAGGAGGTCATCCTCTGGGCCACGAAGGAGTTCTCCTTCGTCACCCTCCACGACTCCTTCTCGACCGGCAGCTCGATCATGCCGCAGAAGAAGAACCCGGACATCGCCGAGCTGGCGCGCGGCAAGTCGGGCCGGCTGATCGGCAACCTCACCGGGCTGATGGCGACGCTGAAGGCGCTCCCGCTCGCGTACAACCGGGACTTGCAGGAGGACAAGGAGCCGGTCTTCGACTCCGTCGACACGCTGGAGGTCCTGCTGCCCGCGTTCACCGGCATGATGGCCACGCTCACGGTCAACCGGGAGCGGCTGGAGGAGCTGGCCCCGGCCGGTTTCTCGCTCGCCACCGACATCGCCGAGTGGCTGGTCAAGCAGGGCGTGCCGTTCCGCGTCGCGCACGAGAGCGCGGGGGAGTGCGTCCGGGTCTGCGAGGCCGAGGGCATCGAGCTGGACCAGCTCACGGACGAGCAGTTCGCGAAGGTCTCCCCGCGGTTGACGCCCGAGGTGCGCACCGTGCTCACCGTGCCCGGCGCCCTCGCCGCCCGCGACGCCCGCGGCGGCACCGCGCCGGCGGCGGTGGCGGTGCAGCTCGCGGAGGTCAGGGAGGACGTGGCGGCGCAGCTGCGCTGGGCCGCGGCGAAGCGCCCGGCCGGCCCGGGCGCGTAGCGTAGCGGAGCGGGCGGGGGCGGCGGGGCCGCGCGGCGAAACCCCGTGTCGGGCGCTGACCGCGGTGCGCATCGTCTTCTACGGTGGACGGGCCCGGCAGCCGCACCGAGGACGTAGGAGCCCGCGATGGCGTTCGACCGACTGGCCGCAGTGACGACGCCCGCCGCCCACATCGGCTTCGGGCTCGCCGCCGTGGGCCGCCCCGCCTACCTCACCACCGGCCGCGCCGACGACCTCCCGCCTGGACGCACGGTCGAGGCCATGCGCTCCCGCACCCACGAGCTGCTCGACGCGGCCTACGCCCAGGGCGTGCGGTACTTCGACGCCGCCCGCTCCTACGGCCGCGCCGAGGAGTTCCTCGCCGACTGGCTGCGGGAGCGCCCCGACGCCCGGGACGCGGTCGTCGGCAGCAAGTGGGGCTACGCGTACGTCGGCGACTGGCGCGCGGACGCCGAGGTGCACGAGGTCAAGGACCACGGCGCCGACGCCTACGACCGGCAGCGCGAGGAGTCCGCGAAGCTCCTCGGCGACCGCCTCGACCTCTACCAGATCCACTCCCTCACCCCCGACAGCCCCGCGCTGACCGACACCGCCCTGCACGCGCGCCTCGCGGCGCTCGCCGCCGGCGGCGTCACCGTCGGCTTCTCCACCAGCGGCCCGGAGCAGGCCGCGGCGGTACGCGCCGCGCTGGAGATCACGGTCGACGGCGAGCGGCTGTTCCACACCGTGCAGAGCACGTACAACGTGCTGGAGCCGGCCGCCGGCGAGGCGCTGGCCGAGGCGCACGACGCCGGGCTGACGGTGATCGTCAAGGAGGCCCTGGCGAACGGGCGGCTGGCCGGCGACGCCGCGCCCGCGGAGCTGCGCGCCGTCGCCGCCGAGGCCGGCGCGGAGCCCGACGCCGTCGCGCTCGCCGCGGTGCTGCGCCGGCCGTGGGCCGGCGTCGTGCTCTCCGGCGCCGCCACCGCGGCGCAGCTGCACTCCAACCTCGCCGCCGCCGCCGTCGACCTCGAACCGGCGCAGTGCGACCGCCTCGCGGCCCTCGCCGAGCCCGCGGCCGACTACTGGCGGCGGCGCGCCGCCACGCCCTGGGCGTAGCTCCACGGCAGCTCCGGGCCAGCTCCGGGCCAGCTCCGGGGCAGCTCCACGGCAGCTCCGGGCATCCGCCGGCGGCCCGGCGCACGGCGGCTTTAAGGCGATTTTCGCCTCCCGGTGATGACATGCGGTAACGCAGTCGTCTGACGGAGGAGACCCGATGTCCCGTCGTATACGCAGGCTCTCGGTCGCCGGTGCCGCCGTGTTCGCCGTGGCCGGCCTGGCCACGGGCGCGTCCGGCGCGCTCGACCGCGGAGAAGAGAAGCCCGAGGTACGGCTCGTGGTCAACGAGGACCGCGAGAAGACCGGCGCCCAGCTGGCCGCCGACAAGGACTGCCCCGAAAAGGGCGGTTCCGAGGCGCCCTCGGGCGCCGCCGAGAACGCGGACGACCTGTGACCACCACCACCCCCGCCGCCCCGGGGCCCGCCGCCGCGCAGGGCCCCTGGGCGGCGCTCCTGGAACAGGCGCTCTTCGAGGTCAAGCGGGTGATCGTCGGCCAGGACCGGATGGTCGAACGGCTGCTGACCGCCGTGCTCGCCCGCGGGCACTGCCTGCTCCAGGGCGTGCCCGGCGTCGCCAAGACGCTGGCGGCGGCCACCCTGGCCACCGTGTCGGGCGGCACGTTCCACCGCATCCAGTTCACCCCCGACCTGGTGCCGTCCGACATCACCGGCACCCGTATCTACCGGCCCTCCAGCGAGACGTTCAGCGTCGAACCCGGGCCGGTCGCCGCCAACTTCGTCCTCGCCGACGAGATCAACCGCGCCCCCGCCAAGGTCCAGTCCGCCCTCCTTGAGGTCATGGCCGAGCGGCAGGTCAGCATCGGCGGCCGGACCATCCCCATGCCCGAGCCGTTCCTCGTCCTCGCCACCCAGAACCCCATCGAGTCCGAGGGTGTCTACGAGCTGCCCGAGGCCCAGCGCGACCGCTTCCTGCTCAAGGTCGATGTCACCGCGCCCACCGAGGACGAGGAGCTGGCGATCCTCTACCGGATGAGCGTCGACCCGCCCGCCGCCCGCGCGGTGCTCACGCCGCAGACCCTCGCGGCCCTCCAGCGGCGCGCGGACGAGGTGTTCGTCCACCACGCCGTTGCGCAGTACGCGGTACGCCTCGTCCTCGCCACCCGCGAACTCGCCGCGAGCGGGGACGCGGCCGGCGGCGGGCGGCTCGCGTACGGCGCCGGGCCGCGGGCCACCCTCGGGCTGGTGGCGGCGGCGCGGGCGCTGGCGCTGCTGCGCGGGCGCGAGTACGTGCTGCCGGGCGACGTCGCCGCGCTCGTGCACGAGGTCGTCGCCCACCGGCTGGTGCTGTCCTTCGACGCCCTGGCCGACGGCGTCACCCCCGCGTCGGTCGTCGACGAGGTGCTCGCCGCGGTGCCGCAGCCGCGGGTCGCGCCGCACCAGGCCGAGGACGCCGCGGACGGCGACCTCGCCGGGTTCGGGAAGGCCGGGAGGGCGGCATGAGCGCCCCGGGCGGAGCGGCGGGCGCCACGCCCCGGGGCGTACCCGGGTCGCCGTCGCTCGGCGAACTCACCCCCGAACAGGCGCTCCACCACCTTCGGCTTATCTTCACCCGCCGCCCCGACGGCCTCCTCCAGGGCGACCACACCGCCCTCGTCCCCGGCCCCGGCGGCGAGCCGGACGAGAGCAGGCACTACGCCCCGGGCGTCGACGACGTACGCCGCATGGACTGGAACGCCACCGCGCGCACCACCGTGCCGCACGTGCGGATGACGCTCGCGGACCGCGAACTGACCACCTGGATCGTCCTCGACGCCAGCGCCAGCATGGACTTCGGCACCGGCCGGATGGAGAAGCGCGACCTCGCCGTCGGCGCCGCCGCGGCCGTCGCGTTCCTCACCGAGCGCGCCGGCAACCGGCTCGGCGCCCAGCTCGTCCGCCCCGACGGCATCCGGCGCATCCCGGCCCGCAGCGGCCGGCGGCACCTGATGCGGGTGCTGCGCACCGCGCTCGAACGCCCCCGCGTGCCCGCCGGGCCGCAGGCCCACACCCTCGCGGAGGGCGTGGCCGCGCTGCAGCGCACGGAGCGCCGCCGCGGGCTGGTCGCGGTGGTCTCCGACTTCCTCGAACCGGGCTGGGAGCAGCCGCTGCGCGCCCTGGCGCGCCGCCACCAGGTCCTGGCGGTCGAGGTCGTCGACCCCCGGGAGCTGGAGCTGCCGGCGGTGGGGCTGCTGACCGTCGTCGACCCGGAGTCGGGGCGGCGCCGGGAGATCCCCACGTACTCCAAGCGCGTGCGGGAACGGTACGCCGCCGCCGCGGCGGAGCAGCGCGAGGCGATCGGCCGGGCGCTGCGGGCCGCGGGCGCGGCGCGGCTGCGGCTGCGTACGGACCGCGACTGGGTGCGGGACATCGCGCGGTACGTGGCCGCGCAGCGCCGCGGGGCGGGAGGTGCGGCATGACCTCCGGTCCGGCTCCGGCTCCGGCTCCGGCTCCGGCTCCGGCTCCGGCCCGGCCCGGCTCCGCCGCGGCGGCTCCGGGACCGCAGGCCCCGTCGTCCCGGGCGGGACGGGCCCCGTACCCCTGCCGCCCGCCGCACCGCGACGACAGCCGGCGCCCGGCGGTCCGCCCGTCCGCCGGCACCGGAACGCCCGTGCCCGCGTGCCGCGTTCACGCGGCGGGCCCGTGCCTGGCCGACGTCTCCCTCGTCGGCGGCGGCTCCGCGTTCGACACGCGGGTCCCCGGCCGCAGTCGTCCGCCCCGGTCCCGCACGGGCTTCCGCGGACCCGGCCCGCTCCCCGGAGGTTCCGCATGAGCCTCGCCTCGCCCGGGTGGCTCGTGCTGCTCGCGCCGCTCGCCGCCCTCGTCGTCGTCTACCTCGTCATGCAGGCCCGGCGCAGCCGGTACGCCGTGCGGTTCACCAACGTCGACCTGCTCGACAAGGTCATGCCGCGCCGCCCCGGCTGGCGGCGGCACGTGCCGGCCACCGCGTTCTGCGCCATGGCCGGGCTGCTCATCGTCGGCTTCGCCCGGCCCACCGCCGAGACGGAGGTACCGCGGGAGCGGGCGACGATCATGGTGGCGCTGGACGTGTCCGCCTCGATGCGGGCCACCGACGTCCAGCCGTCGCGGTTCACCGCCGCGCAGGACGCCGCCCAGGCGTTCGTCACCGAACTGCCGGAGCGGTTCAACGTCGGGCTCGTCACCTTCAGCGGCACCTCCGCCGTCGCCCTGCCGCCGACCACCGACCGCGACGCCATGCGCCGCGCGCTCGACCGGCTGGACACCCGGCAGGGCACCGCGATCGGCGAGGCGGTGTTCTCGTCCGCCGAGGCGATCCGCACGCTGGACGAACAGGCCGAGCGCGAGCCGCCGCCCGCCCACGTCGTGCTGCTCTCCGACGGGCAGAACACCACCGGCCGCTCCACGCCCGCCGCCGCGGAGGAGGCGGCGGCGGCCGGGATCCCGGTGTCCACGATCGCGTACGGCACCGAGGGCGGCACCATCGACCTGGCCAGCGGGCAGAGCGTCCCGGTGCCGGTGGACGCGCCCGCGCTGGAGGAGCTGGCCACCGCCACCGGCGGCGCGTTCCACGAGGCCGCCTCCGGCGAGGAGTTGGAGGCCGTGTACGAGGACATCGGCAGCTCCGTCGGCTACCGCACCGAGGAGCGCGAGGTCTGGCAGTGGTTCGTCGCCGCCGCGCTGATCGCGGCGCTGCTGGCCGCGGCCACGTCCCTGCTGTGGTTCTCGCGCCTACCGTGAGGAGAACGACCGTGACCCATCCCCGTCCCGGCCTCGGCGAGCCCCGCGGCCCCGCGTTCACCGCCGGCGTCCGTCCCGGCGCCGTACGCCCCCGGCCGCAGGGCGGGCCCCCGCCCGCCGGGCCCGGGCAGCCGGTGTCCCCGTACCCCGGCACCCCCGTGACCCCGCCCCCGGCGCCGCGCCGGACGGCGAACCGAACCCTGGCCGTCGCCGTCGTCGCCGCAGTCCTCGCCGGCGGCGCGGCCGGGTTCGCCGCCGGCGGGATACGCGGTCCCTGGGGCGGCGAGGAGGCGGCGGCCGGCGAGCCCCCACCGGCCGCCGCCGGGCGGAACCCGGGCGAACTCGACAGCGTCGCCGCCCGGGTACTGCCCAGCGTGGTGTCGGTGCAGGCCGGCGGCCGGCAGGGCTCCGGCTTCGTCTTCGACGACCGCGGCCGCGTCCTCACCAACGCCCACGTCGTCGGCGGCGCCACCGACGCCTCCGTCGTGCTGCACAGCGGGCGCCGGGTCGACGCGGAGGTGCTGGGCCGCGACACCGGCCGCGACGTGGCGGTGCTGGAGGTGTCCGGCGCGTACGCCCCCCGCCCGCTGGCCATGGGCCGCTCGGCGGACCTGTCCGTCGCCGACTCCGTGCTCGCCATCGGCTCGCCCCTGGGCCTGTCCGGCACCGTCACCTCCGGCATCGTCAGCGCCGTCGACCGCGAGGTCTCGCTCGGCGACGGCGACCGGCAGCGGGCGGTGCAGACCGACGCCTCCATCAACCCCGGCAACTCCGGCGGCCCGCTGGTGGACGCGAGCGGCCGGGTCGTCGGCATCAACACCGCCATCGCCTCGCTGGACCGGGGCGCCGGCGGCTCGATCGGCATCGGCTTCGCCGTGCCCGTGGAGGACGCGGTCCGGGCGGCGGACTCGATCATCGACGGCGATTAGGTTCGTAGCATGCGGATTCTCGTGGTCGAGGACGAAGAGGACCTGGTGGGCGCGCTCAGGGTCGGGCTCGTACGCTCCGGGTACGCGGTCGACACCGCCGCCGACGTGGACGGCGCCATGGAGCGGCTCGGGGTGAACGACTACGACCTCGTGCTGCTCGACCTCACCCTCCCGGACGGCGACGGCCTCGCCGTCTGCCGGGAGATACGCGCGGCCCCCGGCGGGCCGCGGATCCTGATGCTCACCGCCCGCGACCGCCTGGCCGACCGGGTACGCGGCCTCGACGCGGGCGCCGACGACTATCTCGTCAAGCCGTTCGCGCTGCCGGAGCTGCTGGCGCGGATACGGGCCCTGCTGCGCCGCGACGAGGGCGGTACCTCCGTCGTGGAGGTCGGCGAACTGCGGCTGGACACCGCCCGGTTCGAGGCGTACCGCGGGGCGCGCCCGCTGCGGCTCACCCCCAAGGAGTTCGGCGTGCTGCACTACCTGATGACCCGGCCCGGTCGCGTCGTCTCCGCCGAGGAGCTGCTGGAGCACGTCTGGGACGAGAACGCCGACCCGTTCACCAACACCGTGCGGGTCACGGTGGGCTCGCTGCGCCGCAAGGTCACCGGCCAGGACGAGCCGCTGATCGAGACCGTCATCCGGCACGGCTACCGGCTGAAGGAGGAGACGCCGTGAGGCGGCCCCGGCTGCCGCTGCCGGCGTTCGTCCACACCATCCGCTTCCGGCTCACCGTGCTCTACTCGGCGCTGGTGTTCTGCCTGACCGCGCTGGTCCTCGGCGGCGCGTACGTCGCGGTGCAGCGCAGCGGCGACGCCCAGCCGGTCAGCAAGCAGCTGCGGGCCGAGAAGCGGGTCGACGGCGTACGGGTCGGGGACATCGACGTCGTCAAGGCCGAGGACGTCGAGGCCGCCGTCAACTACGAGACGCTGGGCAACCTGCGCAACTTCTCCTTCGCCGTCCTCGGCGGCGTGGCCGTCGCCAGCCTCGGCACCGGCTGGGTGCTCTCCGGCCGGGCGCTGCGCCCCGTCCGCGCCATCGCCCGCACCGCCGAGGAGATCCAGGCCGGCAGCGACCTCTCCCGCCGTATCCGCCTCGACGGCCCGCGCGACGAGCTGCGCATGGTCGCCGACACCGTCGACTCCATGCTCGACCGGCTCGACGGCGCCTTCGCCGCGCAGCGCCAGCTCGTGGACGACGCCTCGCACGAGCTGCGCACCCCGCTGGCCATCATCCGGGCCAACCTCGACGCGGTGCTCACCGTCGAGGAGTCGGAGCCGGAGGAGCGACGGCGCGCCGTCGCCGTGGTCGACCGGGCCACGACGCGGATGACGCGGCTGGTGGAGGACCTGCTCGCCACCGCGCGGCGGTCGGCCGCCGCGTTCGCCGACGCGGACGTGGACCTGGCGGCGGTGGCGGACGAGGCGTGCGAGGAGTTCGCGGCGGTGGCGGCCGAGCGGGGGCTGGTGATCCGGCGCCGGCTCGACGAGAGCCTGGTGCTGATCGGCGACCCGTACGCGCTGCGCCGGGCCGTCGGCAACCTGCTCTCCAACGCGGTACGCCTCGCGCCCGCCGGCACCCGCATCACGGTCGCCGCCGGCCGGGCGGAGGGCTGGCTGTGGATCGCCGTGCAGGACGCGGGCCCGGGCATCGGCGAAGGCGAGCAGGCCCGGGTCTTCGACCGGTTCTGGCGCGGCGAGGCCGGCCAGGAGGGCCGGCCCCGGGACCGGCACGCGGGGCTGGGGCTGGCGATCGTGCGGCAGATCGTGGAGTCGCACGGCGGCCGGCCGCGGCTGTTCTCCCGGGTGGGCGCGGGCAGCACGTTCGTGCTGTGGCTGCCGGACGTGGGCGCGGCGGCCGGGGCGCGGGGCGCGGCCGGGCCGCCGGACGAGCTGCCCGCCGAGATGCGGGGCGCGGGGGACGACGGCCCGGGGGCGGGCGGGGCGGGCGGGGAGGCGGAGGTGCTGGAGAAGTAGGCGCCGCGGGACGGCGGTTCGTACGGCTCAGGCGGCGGACTGCTCGGGTGCGGACTTCTCGCGCGCCGCCTTCACCTTCGTGGCGTACACGTCGACGTACTCCTGCCCGGACAGCCGCATGACCTCGCTCATGACCTCGTCGGCCACCGCGCGCAGCACGTACCGGTCGCGATCCATGCCCTCGTAGCGGGAGAAGTCCAGCGGCGCGGCGAAGCGCACCGTGAAGCGGGCGATGCGCGGCCGGCCCGCCCCGCCCGGCTGGATCTTCTCCGTACCGACCATCGCGAACGGCACCACCGGCGCACCGGTCATCAGCGTCAGCCGCGCCACGCCCGTACGCGCCCGGTACAGCCGGCCGTCGGGGGAGCGGGTGCCCTCGGGGTAGATGGCGAAGACCCGGCCCTCCTGAAGGATCCGCCGGCCGGTCATCAGCGCCGCGACGCCGCCCCGACCGCCGTCCCGGTCCACCGGGATCATCCCGACGGAGGTGAAGAACCAGGCCATCAGCCGGCCCTTGACGCCCTTGCCCGTGACGTACTCGTCCTTGCCGATGAAGAACACCGGCCGCTTCACGACCAGACCGAGGAACATCGAGTCGACGAACGTGAGGTGGTTGCCGGCGAGGACGACCGGGCCCGTGCCGGGAATGTGCTCCGCGCCCTCCACTCGCGGGCGGTACAGGACACGCATGAGCAAGCCGAGAAACGCCTTGATCAGGATGCGGAACACGGAAGGATCCTCCGGTCGGGATGGTGACACTTGCGACGATACTCGCCTGTCCGGGCGGTTCCCACCCCGGATGCAACCCGCCGGAGACGCAGTGTTGCCGCCGATTTCACGAGCGCGCCGCCGCAAGTCTCCCGCATCCGCGCCGGCGCGTCCTAGCATCGGGCCGTTCTTGTGGCGAGGCGCCGTACGGCGCGGGCACGACGGAGAGGTGGTTGACATGAGCGACGGCGGTACGGAGCAGAAGCCCGCCAGACGCGCGGTGCTCGGCGCGGCGGCGCTGGGCGGTGCGGTGGCCGCGGTGGGCCTGCCCGGTACGGCGCGGGCCGCGGGCGGGTCCGGCGGCCAGGGCGGGCCGGGGGCGGGCGAGGGGCTGCCGAACCCGGCGGTGGTGGCGCACCGCGGGGCCAGCGGCTACCGGCCGGAGCACACCCTCGGCGCGTACCAGTTCGCGCTGGACATGGGTGCCGACGTCATCGAGCAGGACCTCGTCCCGACCAAGGACGGCCACCTCGTCTGCCGCCACGAGAACGAGATCGGCGGCACCACCGACGTCGCCGACCACCCCGGGTTCGCCGGCCGCAGGACCACCAAGACGGTCGACGGCACGGAGATCACCGGCTGGTTCACCGAGGACTTCACCCTCGCCGAGCTGAAGACGCTGCGCGCCAAGGAGCGCATCCCGGACGTGCGGCAGCGCAACACCCTCTACGACGGCCGCTGGGACGTGCCCACCTTCGAAGAGGTGCTGCAGTGGGCGGAGCGGCAGCGGCGCCGCACCGGCCGGGCGGTGTGGCTGCACGTCGAGACGAAGCACCCCACCTACTTCCGCTCGATCGGGCTGGAACTGGAAAAGCCGCTGGCCCGGCTGCTGCGCCGCTACGGCCGGGACGGGAGCAACTCGCCCGTGTTCCTGCAGTCGTTCGAGCCCACCAGCGTCGAGCGGCTCGCGGGACTCGTCGACTCCCCGGGCGTCGTGCTGCTGGGCGCGGCGTCCTCGCGGCCGTGGGACTTCGTCACCGCGGGTGACCCGCGCACCGTCGCCGACCTGGTCACGCCCGAGGGGCTGGCGTGGATCGCGGGCTTCGCCCAGGGCCTCGGCCCCACCCTGGACCTGATCATCCCGAAGGACTCCACCGGCAAGCTGCTGGAGCCCACCACACTCGTCCGCGACGCGCACGACGCCGGTCTTGTGCTGCACCCGTACACGATGCGCAACGAGAACAGCTTCCTGCCGCTGGACTTCCGCACCGGCACCGACCCGGCGCAGTACGGCGACGCCTTCGGCGCGTTCCAGGTCTACTTCGAGACCGGCATCGACGGCATCTTCACCGACAACCCCGACACCGGGCTGCTCGCCCGGGACGACTTCCTCTCGAAGGGGTGATTCCTCTCGCAGGGTGAGCCGCCGGCAACCGGCGGCCCCCGCCCGTTCGTCGCTCCCGGCGTGTCCACGGAGTGCCATGACGATCCCGGCCCGGCCGCCGCGCTGCGCCCGCTGCTGCGGGCGGAGGCGGCGGCCGAGGCGTACGCGGCCGGGGTCGAGGCCGCGGACGTCGAACAGGGCGTGCTGCTGCGGCTGCTGGAGCGGGGCGGCGCGGCGCCGGCCGCGGACGCGGGGTGGGTGCGCGCCGCGGTACGGGCCGAGGTGCGCGCCGCGCGGCGGCGGGCCGGGCGCGAGGTGCCGTACGGCACGGAGGTGCCGGGGGCGTACGGGGCGGGAGGGGCGGGTGCGTACGGGGCCGATCCCGCGGCCGTCGTGCTCGCCGCCGAGCGGCACCGCGCCGTGCGCGCGGCGGTGCGCCGGCTCCCCGGCCGCTGCCCCGGGCTCCTCGCCGCGCTGCTCGACCGGGGCGACCTCACGTACCGGGATATCTCGGGCGAGTTGGCAATATCACAGGGAAGCCTCGGCCCCGTCCGTAGCCATTGCCTGACCGCGTTGCGCAGAATGCTCACGGCGGAGGTTGCGCCGGGTGAAGTGCGGGGAAACACGCGGTAGGCCGCAGGTTTTGCGGCCAGTCCACTGGGGTGCACCAAGGAGGCGGGCGCGGCATGGGCAAGAGTGTGACGATTACGCCGGCGACGAACGACGACGCCGAGCAAGTCCTGAAACTCCAGTACCTCTGCTACCAGGCCGAGGCCGCGCTCTACGGCGACTACCGCATACCCCCGCTCACCGAGACCCTCGACGAGCTGCGCGCGGAGTTCGACCGCGGCGCCGCCGTCGTCGCCCGCCTCGGCGACGAGGTCGTCGGCGCCGTACGCGGCACGGTCGAGGCGAACGGCACCGCCGTCATCGGCCGGCTCATCGTGCACCCCCGGATGCAGGGCCACGGCCTCGGCGCCCGGCTGCTGCTCGCCATGGAGGTGCGGCTCGCGGAGGGCGGCGACCCGGTCAAGCGGTTCCAGCTGTTCACCGGGCACCGCAGCGAGGCGAACCTGCGGCTGTACCGGCGGCTGGGCTACCAGCCGGTGGGCACGGAGAAGGTCAGCGCGCGACTGAGCCTGGTCACTCTGGAGAAGGCTCCGCAGGGCGGCGCTCCGCCGACTGTCTCCTCAGCCACCACAGCCCGATGACCGGCAGGATGACGGGCAGGAAGAGGTAGCCGCGGCCGTAGTCGGACCACACGGTCTGGTCCGGGAACTCGGACGGCTGTACCTCGGTCCAGGTGCCGATCGCCAGCACGCCGATCAGCTCGGCGGTGATGCACACCAGGGCCAGCCGGCGCGCCGTCTCGCCGCCGCGGGCGAGGGCGACGGTGATGAACACGTAGACGACGGCGGCCAGTGCGGAGAGCACGTACGCCAGCGGCGCCTCGTCGAACTGCGTGCTCAGCTGGTAGACCGCCCGGGAGGTGGCGCCGACGGCGAACACCCCGTACAGCGTGAGGATCAGCCGCCCGGGCCCGCCGGACAGGCGGGCGCGCTCGCGCGGCTCCCCGGCCGCCGGCTGCCGCTCAGCCACCGCTGCCCGCCCAGATGTCGTACAGCCGCACCTGCAGCACGGCCAGGACGAATCCCCCGACGGCCACCGTCGCCGAACCCCAGCGGCTGCGTTCCGACAGCGACAGCACGCCGGTCGACGGCACCGCGAACCCGGCGGCGAGCAGGTACGCGACGAACACCGCCGTGCCCTCGTCCGGGTCCTCGCCGCGGCCGAGCTGCACGAGGCCGACGACCACCTGGGCCAGCGCCAGCACCGTCACCACGGCCATGCCGCCGAAGTGCCAGTCCTTCGTGGGCTGGTCCTTGACGGCGGCGTACCCGCACCAGGCCGCGAGAGCGAGCGCGGCCAGCGCCACCGCGATCGTCAAGGGGGTGAACATGACTCGACCTTACTGCGTGCCCGCGGGCCCTCGGACCCGGGTCCCGGCACCGTTCGCAGGCTTCCGGCCGCCGGGCCGCGACCGTGGCGTTGACCACAGCGCGCCACCCCGCCGGCGTACGGGACGGCCTCCTTCGGAGCCATATCAGTGCAGGTCACAGCGGTGTACGGGGGTGCGGGCGGCGGCGCGTCCGGCGCTGTCCGCCATCCGGACGGCGCCCCCGGCCCGCGCCGGCGATCTGTTTTACTGGGCCGCATGACCACGACGAGCAGCCGCACCTGTGCGACCGAGGCGATCAACATGACGCCCGGTGCTCGCCGCATGTGTCGAATGCACCACTGAGGGCCCCCGCCACGAGACTCGCGCCCCGAAGCGAGTCCGCGGGCCGCTCCGCCGCCGTGCCCCGCACGGCCGGGCCCGAGAGCCGAGCCCGCGCTTCCTGAGGCCGCGCCGCGCCGCCGCGTGCGCCGCCGCCCGGAGCCACCCCAGTCACCCGAGCAGCGCGCTCCACCGTGGGCGCGTCCGTGCCCGCCCGCGCCCGCGGCGGGCACCCGAGCGATGGAACCCACGTGATCACAGTTACGGACCTGAAGAAGGTCTACCGCTCCCGAGGCCGCGAGACCGCCGCGCTCGACGGCGTCGACCTCCACGTACGCGAGGGCGAGGTCTTCGGCGTCGTCGGCCGCTCCGGCGCCGGCAAGTCCACCCTCATCCGCTGCATCAACCTCCTGGAGCGCCCCGACTCCGGCACCGTCACCGTCGCCGGCCAGGACCTCACGGCCCTGACCGGCCGCGAGCTGCGCGCCGCCCGTACCCGTATCGGCATGATCTTCCAGCACTTCAACCTGCTGAGCGCCCGCACCGTGCAGGACAACGTCGAACTGCCGCTGGAGATCCTGGGCCTGTCCGGGCAGGAGCGCGCCCGCAAGGCGCTCGACCTCCTCGACCTCGTCGGCCTGGCCGACCGCGCCAAGGCGTACCCGGCGCAGCTGTCCGGCGGCCAGAAGCAGCGCGTCGGCATCGCCCGCGCGCTCGCCGGCGACCCGCAGGTGCTGCTCTCCGACGAGGCCACCTCCGCGCTCGACCCGGAGACCACCCGCTCCGTGCTGGAGCTGCTGCGCGAACTCAACCGCGAACTGGGCCTGACGGTCCTGCTCATCACCCACGAGATGGACGTCGTCAAGGCCGTCTGCGACTCCGCCGCCCTGATGCGCTCCGGCCGCATCACCGAGTCCGGCACCCTCGACGAGCTGCTGGCCGCCCCCGGCTCCGAGATCGCCGCCCAGCTCTTCCCCGTCGGCGGCGAGGCGTACGGCACCGAGAGCACCATCGTCGACGTCACCTTCCACGGCGACACCGCCAGCCGCCCGGTGATCTCCCACCTGTCCCGCACGTACAACCTCGACGTGTCGATCCTCGGCGCCGCCATGGACACCGTCGGCGGCCGGCCGGTCGGCCGGATGCGCATCGAGCTGCCCGGCCCGTACGAGGAGAACGTCGTCCCCCTGGGCTTCCTGCGCGAGCAGGGCCTGCAGATCGACCCGGTCGGCGTCGACGCCGACCGGGTCGGTGCCGACGCCGCCGACCTGTCCGCCCTGGAGAGTGCCACGTGAGCTGGACCGAGATACGCCCCGAGCTGCTGACCGGGCTGTGGGAGACGTTGGCCATGGTCGGCTGGGCGGCGCTCGTCGCCGTCGTCGTCGGCACCCCGCTGGGCGTGCTGCTGGTCCTCACCGACCGCGGCCGACCGCTGCAGAACGTCCTCGTCAACCGGGTCATCGGGCTCGTCGTGAACATCGGCCGCTCGCTGCCGTTCATCATTCTGATGCTGGCGCTGACCGCGTTCACCCGCGCCCTGGTCGGCACGTCCATCGGCCTTGAGGGCGCCATCGTGCCGCTGGCCATCAGCGCCATCCCGTTCTTCGCCCGGCTGGTCGAGACCGCGGTCCGCGAGGTCGACGCCGGTCTCGCCGAGGCCGTGCAGTCGATGGGCGGCAGCACCTGGACCGTGGTCGTCAAGGCACTGCTGCCGCAGGCGCTGCCGTCCCTGGTCGCCGGGCTGACCACCACCGTCATCGCCCTCGTCGGCTACTCCGCGATGGCCGGCGCGGTCGGCGGCGGCGGCCTCGGCGACGTCGCCATCCGCTACGGCTACCAGCGCTACGAGGGCGACGTCATGCTCGTCACCGTCGTGCTGCTCGTCGTCCTCGTCAACGTCGTCCAGCTGATCGGCGACTTCTTCGTCCGCAGCCTCGGCGACCGCACCACCCGCAGCGCCGCCTGGCTGCGCGTCTCCCGCCCCGCGCGGGCGGGCGTCACCGCGGTCGCCGGCGTCGCGCTCGTCGGCACGCTCACCGCCGGCACCATCGGGCTGACCTCCGACGGCGGCGACGGCGGCGGCGAGAACACCGTCACCGTGGCCGCGACGCCCACGCCGCACGGCGAGATCCTGAACTTCGTCAAGGACAACCTCGCCGAGGACGCCGGGATCGACCTGCGCGTCCGGGAGTTCACCGACTACGTCAAGCCCAACGAGGCGGTCGCGACCGGCGAGGTCGACGCCAACTTCTTCCAGCACACCCCGTTCCTCGACGACTACAACGACAAGAACGGCACCGACATCGTCCCGACCGTCGGCGTGCTGGTCGAACCGCTGGGCCTGTACTCCGAGGCGGCCGACGACGTCTCCGCCCTCGGCGGCGGCGACACCGTCGCCGTACCCAACGACACCACCAACGAGGGGCGCGCCCTGCACCTCCTCGACGCCCAGGGCCTCATCGAGCTGAAGGACGGCACCGGCCTGAACGCCACCCCGGGCGACATCGCCGACGACCGCGGCCTGGAGATCAAGGAGCTGGAGGCGGCGCAGACGCCGCGGGCGCTCCAGGACGTCGACGCCGCCGTCGTCAACGGCAACTACGCCATCGACTCCGGCCTCGACCCGCGGACGGACGCCATCGCGCTGGAGAAGGCCGAGGGCAACCCGTACGTCAACATCCTGGCCGTACCGGCGGACGACGCGGACGACCCGGCCATCGAGAAGCTCGGCGAGCTGCTGAACTCCCCGGAGACCAAGGCGTTCATGGCGAAGGAATTCCCCTCCTCCGTACCGGTGTTCGGTCCGGTGAGCTGATCCGTGGCATATCCGGGCGCGGATGCTGCATGCTGTCCGGGTCAGCTCGTCATCGGTCCACGCACTCGGAGAAGCGCATGTCATCCACCTTCCCGGACGTCTCCCTCAGCACGGACCGGCTGGTGCTCCGCCCGTTCGACGAGGAGGACGTGCCGGCGCTGACGGAGATGATGAACGACGAGGCCGTCACCGCGTGGACGCAGGCGCCGCACCCGTACACCCGGGACGACGCCCGCGACTGGGTGACGCGCGTAGCCCCGGCCGAGCGCACCGGCGGCCGGGGCATCGTCTTCGCGGTGTCGGAGTTCCTCACCCAGCGGCTCGTCGGCAACGTCCATCTGCGGCGCACCGACTGGCGCACGCTGGCCACCGAGGTCAGATTCGTCGTCGCCCCCTGGGCGCGCGGCGAGGGGTACGCCGCGGAGTCCGTGCTCGTCGTCGCGCGCTGGCTCTTCGACGTGCAGAAATTCGAGCGCGTGGAGCTGCGCACCGCCGCGGACAACACCGCGGCGCAGCAGGTCGCGCAGAAGATCGGCGGCATCAGCGAGGGCGTGCTGCGCAACGCCTGGATAGCGCGCACCCGCACCGAGGACGGCGGTTGGACGGACATCCGCACCGACCTGATCGTCTGGAGCCTGCTGTCCGAGGACCTGGACGCGGACGGCGAGAGTAGTGTGCTCTGACGCTCCCCTGCCTCCGGCGCGCCCATGCGCGTACGCACCGGCCGCCGCGGTCCGGGAGCGGGCGCCGGCGCGGCGGCGCGCCCTCCACCTCCAGCCGACGACCAGGAGAGAAGTGAGCGATGGCGGACCGCGTCACCGTGATCGGGTGGGACGGTTCGCCGCTGACCGAGGCGGCGCGCGCCGCGCTCGGCGCGGCCAGCCTGGTGGCCGGGGCGGCACACCACCTCGTGCTGCCCGAGGTGCCGCCGGGCGCCGAGCGGGTCCGGCTGGGCAGCGTGGGCCTCGCGGCCCGCAGGATCGCCCGGCACCGCGGCACGGCGGTGGTCCTGGCCGACGGCGACCCGGGCTTCTTCGGCGTCGTACGCACCCTGCGCGCCCCTGAGCACGGCCTGGAGGTCGAGGTGCTGCCGGCGGTCTCGTCCGTCGCCGCCGCCTTCGCCCGGGCCGGGATGCCGTGGGACGACGCGCAGGTCGTCGTCGCGCACGAACGCAACCTGCGCCGGGCCGTGAACGTCTGCCGGGCGCACCCCAAGGTCGCCGTCCTCACCTCGCCCGGCGCGGGCCCCGCCGAACTCGCCCTGCTGCTGCGGGACGTGCACCGGACGTTCGTCATCTGCGAGGAGCTGGGCGGGGCGCAGGAGCGGGTGACGGTGCTGACGTCGGACAAGGTGGCGGAGCACGTATGGCGGGACCCGAACGTGACGCTGGTGATCGGCGGGGGCTTCGCGACGGGGGCGGGCGGTGTCACCGGGGCCGCGGGCCAGGGGGGCGGGGCGGCGCCGGCGGGCGGCGGCTGGCTCGCCGGCCACGACGCGGGCTATCCGCCCGCGCCGCGCGGCTGGAGTCTGGCCGCCGCGGAGTACGCCGCCGTGCCGGACGAGGGCGAGTCGCCGCAGCTGCGCGCCGTCCAACTCGCCCGGCTCGGGCCCCGCATGGGCGACCTGGTGTGGGACATCGGCTCCGGCAGCGGCGCGGCCGCGGTGGAGGCCGCCCGCTTCGGCGCCGCCGTCATCGCCGTCGACCGCGACCCCGACGCCTGCGCCCGCGCCGCCGCGGCGGCCCGCCGCTTCGGGGTGCTGCTGCAGACCGTCCACGGCTCCGCCCCCGGCGTCCTCAACGACCTGCCGGAGCCGGACGTGGTCCGGGTCGGCGGCGGGGGGGCGGCGGTGGTCGCGGAGTGCGCGGCCCGGCGCCCGCAGCGGATCGTCGCGCACGCCCGCACCCGGGACGGCGCCGAGGACGTCGTACGGGCCCTCGCGGACGCCGGATACGCGGCGGAGTGCTCGCTGCTGCAGGCGGTCGACCTCGACCCGGGGGCCCCGGCGGACGCGGGGCAGCGCACCGGATGGCGGGAGCGGGAGCGGACCGTCGTGTTCTTCATCGCGGGGAGCCGCACGGGCTGAGCCGGGGCACCGCGTGTACGGTCCGCGGGCTTGGCTCGCGGGCGCGGGTCGCTGGGATGCGCGCGGTGCGCTCCGGGCGCGCGGGAGGCGTGCGCCGGGTGCTCCCCGCGGTGCACCGGACGGCGCCCGCGGGGCTCGACCCCAGCCGGACCCGCGTGCGGATTGCGGGTAGGCTGGCGGACTGTTGTGCCTAGACCAGGGGGGTACCGCCCACGCCCGCAGGGCGTAGGGGGAGTTCGGTGCAGCGTTGCCGAATGCCGGTAATGTCCGGGGGTCTTGTCGCAGTTGTCGGGAACGTAAACCCTGCGGGGCGGTCGTGCCGCAGGGCGGGGTGTGCTCGTTCTAGCTATGGGCGGCCGGTCTGTCCCGAGGGGGCTGCTGCCGGACGAACGGTCGGAGAAGGAGCTGGAGCGATGGGCGAGGGGTACGGACGCATGACTGACACCGGCAAGCTCCCGGAAGGGCACCAGCCGGGGCCGGACGACGCCGCCGGAGGCCACCACCCCGCTCCCGCTCCCGTTCCCGTCACCGCTCAGTCGGGCGCCGCGGCACCCGCCGAGTACCCCGAGACCGCGCCCCCGGCCGAGCCCGCGCCGGCCCCCGCGGCGGACGACGACTTGCTGTTCCTGCCCGGCGCGCAGGGCGCGTGGACGGACCCGCGGACCCCGGCGGCCGGCACGGCGAGCCCGGACGCCGGCGCGCGGGCCGTGCCGTCGGGGGGCGGCACGGCCACGGCCGGGGGAGCCCCGGCGGCGCCGGGCGCCGAGCCGGCCACGGGCGGGGAGCGCCGGCCGCCGCACATGGGCCCGCCGGTGCCGGAGACGGCCGGGGGAGTGGTGCGTTCGCTCGCCGACCGGGGCCCGGCGAGCGGGTCGGTGGACACCCGCGAGGCGGTCGCGGCGGCGGACGCGGCCACCGGCGCGGGTGGTGCCGCGGTCGGCAGCGCCCCGGCGGAGGGCGGTAACGCGGCCGGTACGGGCGCCGGTTCACCGGCTCCGGCGGGCCCGGCCGGACCGGCGGGTGCCGCGGCGCCGGGCGCGGGCGAGACGCCGCCGGGCGCCCCCGCGGAGCCGGGTGGGGCGACCGGCGCGACGCAGAGCGCGCAGGCCGGACCGGGGGCAGCACCCGGCGACACAGCGGACCAGGCCGCCGCGGCGGCCCCGGCCGCGGCGGGCCGTCCCGCTCACGCCGCCGCGGCCGACGAGGGCGCGACCGCGCCGCACCGGTCCGTGCCGACCGCGGTCGGCTCCGTACCGCCGCAGGTCGCGGGAGCCGCCGGGCAGGTCCCGCACCCGCCGCTGCGCACACCGGGGCCGCCGACCACCGGCCCCGAGTACCTCGACGTCACCCAGGTCGGTGCGACCCACCTGCCGGGCCCGCAACTCGGCGAGATCCCGCCCGCCCCGGCGGGCTGGACCACCGTGTCGCATCCCGCCGACGCGGAAACAGCGGAAACAGTCGCCCAGGCGAAGCCGCGGGACGTCGGCGGTGAAGCATTCGCGGCCGACCCGCTCCCGGTGCCCCCGAACGAGGCCATGCCTCCCGCGCACCCCGCGCGCGACGGCGCCACGGTGGCGGCCCCGGCGGACCAGCCGTCCGGGTCGACCGCCGGGCACGGCACGGCCGACGGGACCGGCCAGGGCACCGACGCCGAACCGGCCGCGGCGGCGCAGGCCGCCGAGCGGGCCGCCGGCACGGATTCCGCGCCGGCTCCCGTGAGCGCCGGCGTGGACGCGGCGCAGGCAGCGGTCCGCAGGGCGGCGGCCTCGGCGGGTGCCTCCCTGGGCCGCGGAGTGTCCACGAACGGCCGGTCCGCGACGACTTCCGGCGGAACGGACGGTGCCGCCGGGACACCGCCCGCCTCGTCCGCCGCCACGGCGCCGGCGCCGGAGGACCGGGCGGCCCCGGGCGGGCAGCCCGGCGCCGCCCCGGCGGCACCGGCCGCGGACGGCCGTCAGGCCGAAAGCCCTGAACTCGCGGACGCGGCGGCGCCGCCCGCCGTGAGCGTCGACCGGCCCGGCGGCGCTGCCGCGGCCCGGCACGCCGCCGCCCCCGCCGGACCGAGCGGGGCGGAAGCCGCCGCCGGCGGGCGGGCACCGGTCGGTCACCCCGCGGACGGGACCGCGCCGCCCGCCGTACGGAACGGGCCGCGCGCCGACAACTCCCGGACTGGGACGGGCGTTCAGGACGACTCCGCCGCGGGGGAGGCCGCCGGTGGGGCGGCGCCCGTGGCGGACCGACCCGCTGGTGAGGCGGCGTCCGCGGGGGACCGGCCCGCCGACTCGACCGCGCCGCACGCGGCGACCGATGGCCGGCCCGGCGACGGTGCCGCCGCCGGGCCGGCCGCGGGCGGCCCGCCCGCGGAGAACGGCGTGGTCCACGCCGTGGCCGACGGGCAGTCCGGCGGCAGCTCTCCGGCGCGGCCCGAGGCGCAGGAGCCCGGGGGCGGCCGGGTGCCCGCTACCGCCGCCGTACCCGGCGGACCGGAGACCGCCGCCCCGGGCCGGACGCCGAACGGTCAGCCCGTCGACGCGGCTGTGCCGCATGCCGTAGGGGACACCCGCCCGGGCGACAACTCCGGGGTCCGGCCGGGCGGTCAGGGCCGCGCGGCCGCTACCGCGGTCCAGCCGCAGGGGCGGTCCGCAGACATCTCCCAAGCCCGGACCGCCGGTGGTGATCGGCCGGCGGAGAGCGGTGCGGTCGACGCCGTAGCCGACGAGCGTGCCGGCCACCCTTCTCCGGCCCACGCCGGCGAGCCGGCGCCCGGGGACCGGGCTGCCTCCGTCCCGGCCGCCGCCGCGGTCCGGCCCGACGGACAGCCCGCCGACGCCTCCCTGCCCCGGACGGACCGTCAGGGCGACTCCGCCGCACCGCGGCCGGCGGACGGGGCCGTGCTCCACGCCGTGGCCAACGGGCAGCCCGTCAACGGCGCCAAGGCGCGGCCGGCGAGCGGCCAGCCCGCCGTACCCGCCGCGCGGGCGGCGAGCGACGAGGCCGCGGCCCCGGGTGCCGTGCCCGCCGCCTCCGGTGCCCGGCGCGGCCTTTCGCTCGGGATCCAGCACGGCGCTCACGCCGCCCCCGCCGGCACCGCCGCGGCGGACGGGACCGACACCGCGCCCGAGTCCTCGCCCGAGCCCTCGCCCGCGGGCGAGGAGACCGCCGCAGGCGCCCAGCGCGCCGGCACCCCCGTGGCGCAGCTCCGCGGCCGGCGGCGGCGCGGTTCCGCCGTGAGCGCGCCCGTCGCCGACGCCGCCGCGACCCCGGCCGGCGACGCGCGGGCCCAGTACGCCGCGGCGGCGCCCGGCGTCTCCGTACCGGCGCAGGCATCCCCGGCGCCCCAGCCCGCTCCCGCGGGCGTGGCACCGGCCACCACCTCGACGCCCGCCGCCGGCACGCCGGCACCCGGCCCCGAGACCGGCGAGCCGGGCTCCCACCCCGCCGTCGCGGCCCACGCGTCCGACCCCGATGCCCCCGCACCCGATGCCGCCGCCGACGCACCCGACCCTGACGCCCCCGCGCCCGACGCCGACGCCGCCCCCGGTTTCGCCGACGCCGAGCGCGCCGCCGTCCACCGCGTCATGCGCGAACGCCGCGACATCCGCAACGGCTTCCGCTCCGACCCCGTCCCCCACGAGGTCCTCCTCCGCGTCCTGGAGGCCGCCCACACCGCCCCCAGCGTCGGCCACTCCCAGCCCTGGGACTTCGTCGTCATCCGCTCCGAGGAGACCCGCCACCGCATGCACGAGCTGGCCCGGCGCCAGCGCGAGGCGTACGCGAAGAGCCTGCCCAAGGGGCGCGCGAAGCAGTTCAAGGAGCTGAAGGTCGAGGCCATCCGGGACACCCCGGTCAACATCGTCGTCACCGCCGACCCCACCCGCGGCGGCCGGCACACGCTCGGCCGGCACACCCAGCCGCAGATGGCCCCGTACTCCTCCGCGCTCGCCGTCGAGAACCTCTGGCTCGCCGCCCGCGCCGAGGGCCTCGGCGTCGGCTGGGTCAGCTTCTTCGACGAGCGCGAGCTCGTCCGCGAGCTGGACCTGCCGGAGCACCTGGACGTCGTGGCGTACCTCTGCGTCGGTTACGTCGACGAGTTCCCCGACGAGCCGGAGCTGGTGCAGGCGGGCTGGTCCAAGCGCCGCCCGCTGTCCTGGGTCGTCCACGAGGAGAGCTACGGCCGCCGCGCGCTGCCCGGCGAGGACCCGCACGACCTGCTCGCCGAGACGCTGGAGGGCATCCGCCCGCTGGACGCCAAGGCGCTCGGCGAGGCGTGGGAGCGGCAGAAGCGGATGACGAAGCCGGCCGGCTCGCTCGGCATGCTGGAGATCATCTCGGCGCAGCTGTGCGGCCTGTCCCGCGCCTGCCCGCCCCCGGTGCCGGAGCCCGCGGCCGTCGCGGTCTTCGCCGGCGACCACGGCGTGCACGCGCAGGGCGTCACGCCCTGGCCGCAGGAGGTCACCGGCCAGATGGTCGCCAACTTCCTCGGCGGCGGCGCCGTCTGCAACGCCTTCGCCACCCAGGTCGGCGCCGAGGTGTGCGTCGTGGACGCCGGCGTGGCCGCCGAGCTGCCCGCCACCGCGGGGCTGGTGCCGCGGAAGGTGCGCGCGGGCACGGCGGACATGACCGCGGGCCCCGCGATGTCCCGGGAGGAGGCGCTGCGGGCCGTCGAGGTGGGCATCGAGACCGCCCGGGACCTGGTCGCGGCGGGCAACAGGGCGCTGCTGACCGGCGAGATGGGCATCGCGAACACCACCGCGTCCGCCGCGATCATCGCGGTCTTCACCGACACCGAGCCCGCCGAGGTGACCGGCCGCGGCACCGGCATCGACGACGAGACGCACGCCCGCAAGGTCGAGGCGGTCCGCCGCGCCATCGAGGTCAACCGCCCCGACCCCGCCGACCCGATCGGCGTGCTGGCCGCGGTCGGCGGGCTGGAGCACGCCGCGCTCGTCGGCTTCATCCTCGGCGGCTCCGCGCTGCGCACGCCCGTCCTCCTGGACGGCGTGAGCGCGGGCGCGGCGGCGCTGGTCGCGCGCGCGGTGGCGCCGGAGGCGCTGGCGGCGTGCATCGCGGGCCACCGCAGCCCGGAGCCGGGGCACGCGGCGGCGCTGACGAAGCTGGGGCTGCGCCCGCTGATCGACCTCGACCTGCGCCTCGGCGAGGGCACCGGCGCGCTGCTGGCGCTGCCGGTGGTGCAGAGCGCGGCGCGGGCGATGCACGAGGTGGCGACGTTCGACGCGGCGGGCGTGACGGAGAAGGGCTGAGCGCGCGCGTACGCGCCGGCCGCGGCCACGGCCGTCCGGCGGCGTACCCGGGCGTACGCAGACGCAGGCCGCAGCAGTGGCCCGGGTACGCCCCGGGCCACCCGCCGTGGTCGGAGCGGGCACCTGCGGCGCCGCTTCCGTGCAGGCCATAGGGTTGGCGTCGCGGGCCGTACGCGCCACGCCCCCGGCGACCGCGGTCCGCGACGAACCGCCGCTCCGACGCCGCAGCGGCCGGCACACCGTACGAGGAGCCGCTCCGCCATGTCCCGTCCCCCCGCCCACCCCGCCTCGAGCGCCGACGCCTTCGCGTACCCCGTCGGCCTGCGCCTCGCGGGCCGGCGCGTCGTCGTCCTCGGCGGCGGCCAGGTCGCCCAGCGCCGGCTGCCCGCCCTGCTCGCCGCCGGCGCCCGGGTCACCCTCGTGTCGCCGTCCGCCACCCCGTCCGTGGAGGCGATGGCGGACGCCGGGGAGCTGACGTGGGAGCGGCGGCGGTACGCGGACGGGGACCTGGCGGACGCCTGGTACGCCGTCGTGGCCACCCGCGACCCCGAGGCCAACGCCGCCGCCTCCGCGGAGGCCGAGCGCCGCCGCGTCTGGTGCGTACGCAGCGACGATGCCTCCGCCGCCACCGCCTGGACCCCGGCCACCGGCCGCAGCGAAGGCGTCACCGTCGCCGTGCTCACCGGCAGCGACCCGCGCCGCTCCGCCGCCGTCCGCGACGCGGTCGTGGAGGGCCTGCGCGACGGCACCCTCAGCGCGCCCCACCACCGCACCCGCGTCCCCGGCGTCGCCCTCGTCGGCGGCGGCCCCGGCGACCCGGACCTCATCACCGTCCGGGGCCGCCGGCTGCTCGCCGAGGCCGACGTCGTCATCGCCGACCGCCTCGGCCCCCGCGACCTCCTCGACGAACTGCCGCCGCACGTCGAGGTGATCGACGCCGCGAAGATCCCGTACGGCCGGGCCATGGCCCAGCAGGCCATCAACGACGCGCTCGTCGAGCACGCCCGGGCGGGCAAGGCGGTCGTCCGGCTCAAGGGCGGCGACCCGTTCGTCTTCGGCCGCGGCATGGAGGAGGCGGAGGCGCTGGCGCAGGCGGGCGTGGCGTGCACGGTAGTGCCGGGCGTCACCAGCGCGATCAGCGTGCCGGCGGTGGCCGGCATCCCGGTCACGCACCGCGGGGTGGCGCACGAGTTCACCGTCGTCAGCGGCCACGTCGCGCCGGACGACGAGCGCTCGCTCGTCGACTGGCCGGCGCTCGCCCGGCTGCGCGGCACGCTGGTGCTGCTGATGGCGGTGGAGCGGATCGGGGCCATCGCGGAGACGCTCGTACGCGAGGGGCGCGACCCCGGGACGCCGGTGGCGATCGTGCAGGAGGGCACGACGGCGGCGCAGCGGCGGGTGGACGCCACGCTCGCCACGGCCGCGGCGGCGGTGGAGCGCGCCGGGGTGCGGCCGCCGGCGGTGATCGTCGTCGGCGAGGTGGCGGCCCGGTCGCTCGGCTGACGGCCGCGGCACCGGACGCCCGCGGCACCGGACGCCCGCGGTACCGGGCGGACCCGCCGCGTACCCCGGCGGCGGAATTCCGCCCGCGGCACGGCAGGATCACCCTGTGGCAGAACTCATCACGATCGACGACCCCGGCGACCCGCGCCTGACCGACTACGCGAACCTCACCGACGTCGAACTGCGCCGCCGGCGCGAACCGGCGGAGGGGCTGTTCATCGCCGAGGGCGAGAAGGTCATCCGGCGCGCGCTGCAGACCGGCTACGAGACGCGCTCCATGATGCTCTCCGCCAAGTGGGTCGACGTGATGCGGGACGTCATCGACGCCCTGCCGGCGCCGGTGTACGTGGTCGGCTCCGAGCTGGCCGAGCAGGTCACCGGCTACCACGTGCACCGCGGCGCGCTCGCCTCGATGCGCCGCAAGCCGCTGCCCGACGCCGCCGGGCTGCTGGCCGCGGCCCGCCGCGTCGCCGTGCTGGAGACCGTCAACGACCACACCAACGTCGGCGCCGTCTTCCGCAGCGCCGCGGCCCTCGGCATGGACGCCGTGCTGCTCTCGCCGGACTGCGCCGACCCGCTGTACCGGCGCTCGGTGAAGGTCTCCATGGGCGCCGTCTTCAACATCCCGTACGCGCGGCTGGCCGACTGGCCGCACGACCTGGAGACGGTCCGCGAGGCGGGCTTCACGCTCGTCGCCCTCACCCCGGACCCGGCGGCGGTGCCGATCACCGAGGCGGCGCCGCGGCGGCTGCCGAAGGTCGCGCTGCTGCTGGGTACGGAGGGCGCCGGGCTGTCGGCGCGGGCGCTGCGGGCGGCGGACCGGTGCGTGCGGATCCCGATGTCGAACGGCGTGGACTCGCTGAACGTGGGCGCCGCCGCGGCCGTCGCGTTCTACGCGGTGGCGACCGCACCGGCCGAGGACTGAAGCGGGGATGGCGGCGGGCCCGTAAGACGTGGCCGAAAACCGTCGGAGGGCCGCGGCGGGCGCGGTGGATCACCCGGGCGGCGTGAGCCCGAAGTGATCCACCGGTGGGTACTAGATCGGGCCCTGGCAGCCCTGAGCCGCCGCGATGCCGAGCGCGACCAGCAGTGTCACCGTCACGAACACGATCAGCCGCTGCCGCATCAGCCGCGCCCGGTCCGGCGCCGGCCGGCGCGGCGGCGCGGATTTGCGCGGCGCTGAGGCCGACGCCGGCGCCGGCGCCGCGCCCTCGCGCGGCCCGCTCCGGGCCCCGTGCGTACGCTGCTCGGCCGCCCGCCCGCGCTCCGCCGCCGGCCGGCCGCCCCGCTCGGGAGCCGGAGCCGGCCCCCGCGCCGCACCGCCGCCGCCCGCGCGCTGCCCCGGCCGCTGCGCCGCTCCAGGCCGCTGTGCCGCCCCCGACCGCCCGGCGCCCTGCGGCCCGGCGCCCTGCGGCCCGGGGCGCTGCGTCGTGCCCGGCCCGGGCCGGCCCGCGCCGGTCGCCCGCGGGGTCGGCGGCCGGTGCGCGGCCGTCGGCCCCGGGGTCGTACGCTCCGGGGCGGCCCGGCGCGGCGGGGCGGACTCCGCCCCCGTACCGTGCGCCTCGCGGGCCGCGATCTCCTTGAGCCGCAGCGACAGCTGCAGCGTCGACGGCCGGTCGTCCGGCGTCTTCGCCAGGCAGGTGCGCAGCAGCGGCGCCAGCGCGTCCGGCACCCCGTCGAGCAGCGGCTCCTCGTGCACCACCCGGTAGAGCATCACCTCGGAACTGCCCTGCCCGAACGGCGAGTCGCCCGTCGTCGCGTACGCGAGGGTGGCGCCCAGCGAGAACACGTCGCTCGCCGGCGTCACCGGCTGCCCCCGCACCTGCTCGGGCGCCAGGAACCCGGGCGAGCCGACCGCCGTGCCGACGTGCGTCAGCGTGGAGGCGCCGGTCGCCCAGGCGATGCCGAAGTCGATGATCCGCGGGCCCTTGGGCGAGAGCAGGATGTTGGACGGCTTCAGGTCGCGGTGCACCACGCCCGCCTCGTGCACGGCGACCAGGCCCTCGGAGAGCGCCGCGCCGATCGCCGCCACCCGTACGGCCATGAGCGGCCCCTCGTCGCCGACCTTGTCGTGCAGGGAGGGGCCGGGCACGTACTGCGTGGCGAACCACGGCCGGTCCGCGTCCAGGTCGGCGGCCACCAGCCGGGCCGTACAGCCGCCGCGGATCCGCCGCGCCGCCGAGACCTCGCGGGCGAACCGCGAGCGAAACTCCTGGTCCTCCGCCAGATCCGGCCGGATCACCTTGAGCGCGACCCGTTGTCCGCGCCGGTCGGAGCCCAGATAGACCACGCCCATGCCGCCCGCGCCGAGCCGCCGGTGGATCCGGAACGAGCCGACGACGCGCGGATCCTCACGACGGAGCCGCATCATCGCCATGCCGTAACCATCCCCGCTGCCCGGTCTGTCTGCCGTGCACAGCTTACGGACTTGACCGCCGCTCGCGCTGGCAGGGCGCCGTGCGGCGGGCCGAATTGTCAGTCCCAGGTGGGATCCTGGAGATATGGCCGGGCCCAAGTGCGGCCCCGAGGAAGGGGGATGCGGGACAGGTGAAGGGCGATCGAGTGGAGATAGTCGTGGACGCGGGGGACACGACCCGGACGTACCAGGTGGTGGCCTCGCGCGCCGGCCGGAGGGTCGAGACGTCGGTGCGCCGGGGCGTGGTCGAGGTGAGCGAGGTGACGCGCAGCGGCTCGGTGGTGCGCACGGCCCGGTTCATGGCCACCAGGGTCCTCGCCCTGGTGGAGCATCCCGTGCCGCGCACGGACGGCGAGGTCCCCCTCAGGGAAGACCCTGGCTCGTAGTACGCGGTCTCCACCCATGGGAGTAGCGACTTCGGGCCGCAGTCATCCTCCGGGAGGCCAGGCAATCGATACGCGGGCATGACGACCCGTGCCGATCACTTCCCTAATGTTGTCGTCAAGCGGCGGGCGCAGCACTCGTCCCCCGAGGTCGGACGCCCGCCGCCCCAACACAGGAGTGGGAGCCATGGAGAGAGCAGCGGAGCACGCCGCACGGCCGAAGGCCGTCGCCGGGGCGCTCGCCGCGTTCGGCGCACAGCCGTCGGAGCGCCGGCACCCGCTGGTCGCCCTCGCCATGGTCCTGCCACTGGCGATCGTCCTCACCGTCGTCTTCGGCGGCTGGGAGGCGGTCATCACACATGCGTCGTCCGTGGCCGGAATGATGGGGCGTTAGCCCCGTCAGGCCCGGGAGAGCGGCCCGGGCCGGGGACAGCCGGCTCAGCCCCGTGGGGACGGGGGTGCGGCGGACGGACGTGTACGCCCGGGCGTCTGGGGAGACGCCCGGGCTACGCGTTTTCCGGGCGGGCTGCGGACCGTGGCGCCGCCCGTATGCGGCGACGGACCCGGAGGGCGCGGTCGTGGGGTCCATCCGTCCGCGTACTCCCCGCCGCGCGTACCGCTCCCGTCACGTTCGTGCAGGCCGCCGCGGTACGGGGCCTAGGATGAGCCGGTGCGCGCACGCCTGGTCGACCGGCTGGCGGAGCTGAGCCGGGGGGCCGGCGAGCCCGCGGTGCTCGTCGACCGCCCGGACGTGACCGTCGTACGCAGTGGGGGGACCGTACTCAAGGCCCACGCCCCGCGGCTGGACCCCGCCGCCCTCGCCGCCCGGCTGCGGGTGGCCGCCCACCCGCTCCTCGCCGGCATCCTGCTCGCCCCGCTCGGCGAGCTGACCGGTCCCGTCGACGGCCGGCACGTCAGCCGCTGGCCGTACGGGGCCACGGTGGCGCCGGACGCTCCCGAAGCGGCGCCGTGGCGGGAGGCGGGGCGGCTGGTGGCCCGGCTGCACGCGATACCGGCGGGCGGGCTGCCGGGGCCGCTACCGCCGATGGCCGGTCCGGCGAACGCGGCCCGCGCCGTGGCGGCGCTGCGCACGATGCCGGCCGCGCCGCCCCCCGCGCACCCAGCGCCGCCCGCCACCGCCGCGCGCGCCGTGCCCGCCCCCGCCGCGCCCGCGCCGGCCCGCACCCCGGCCGCCGCGCTCGTCCTCCGCGCCTGGGAGCGCCTGCCCGCCTGGGCCCGCGACGTGGAGCCCCGCGCACAGCCCCGCTCCCTCCTCTGCCACGGCGACCTCCACCTCGGCCAGCTCGTGCGCCACCCCGCCCCCGACGGGCCCTGGCATCTCATCGACGTCGACGACCTCGGCCTCGGCGAGCCCGCCTGGGACCTCGCCCGCCCCGCCGCCGGCTACGCCACCGGCCTCATCCCCGCGGCGGACTGGGCCGCCTTCCTCGCCGGCTACCGCGCCGCCGGCGGCCCCGCCGTCGCCCCCGGCGACGACCTCTGGCCGCCCGAGGTCGACGTGCCGGCCCGCACCCTCACCGTCCAGCTCGCCGCCCGCGCCCTCGTGGACGCCGCGACCGGCGTACGGCCCCTGGACGACACCGACCACGACCTGCTCGCCGCCTGCGCCCGCATGGCCGCGACGGGGGACGGGACGGGGGACGGGACGGGGGACGGGACGCGGCCGGGCGGCGCGTCGTAGGCTGTGCAGCCACGGCCGCCGACCGTCATCCCCGGCGGCCGGGAGAGCTGAGGAGTTGAGGGCGACCATGCAGTGTCCCAAGTGCCGTGCGCCGATGCAGACGTACAACCGCAACGGCGTCCAGATCGAGCAGTGCAGCGGGTGCCGGGGGATCTTTCTCGACTACGGCGAGCTGGAGACCCTGTCGCGACTCGAATCCCAGTGGGCCCAGCAGGCTCCTCCGCCGCCCCCGCCGCCGGCTGCCCAGGGCTACCCGCAGCAGCAGGCCCCGGGCTGGGGCGGCGGCCACCACGGCGGCCACGGCCACTACGGCCACCGCAAGGGCGGCTTCTCCCGCATGCTGTTCTCGTCCTGACCCGGGGACGGCAACGGCCTGACGCGGTAATGCACCGCGGTAAATGCACAAGGGCCGGAGCGAATCGCTCCGGCCCTTGTGCATTACCTGCTTTATCCGCTGTGCGCGGTACTGGGATTGAACCAGTGACCTCTTCCGTGTCAGGGAAGCGCTCTCCCGCTGAGCTAACCGCGCGCGGTCGTTGCGGCTAGATACTTCCACGCACCGACCGGCATCGCAAGTCCATGATCATCGTGTGGCCGGCACGGCCCGTGCCACCCGCGGCGGACGGGTGGCACGGGCGCATCGTCACCGGCGAGGGCCGGTGCCACGGTGCGGTCGCGCTAGGCGGTGTGCAGCGTCAGCCCGTAGCGGCCGAGGATCTCGTTGACCGGCTGGTACCAGGTCTCACCGCCGCCGCTGCAGTTGCCCCATCCGCCGGACGTGACGCCCTGCGCCTGGTCGCCGCTGATGAACGAGCCGCCCGAGTCGCCGGGTTCGGCGCAGACGCTCGTCTTCGTCAGCTGGTGGACGACGGCGCCGCCGCTGTAGTTGACCGTCTCGTTCTTGGCCAGCAGCGTGCCGCAGTGCCAGTGCGTGGTGGAGCCGGAGCGGCAGATGGAGGCGCCCACCGGGGCCTCGGCGGAGCCGCGGACGAGCTGGTCGGACACGGTGCCCCAGCCCAGGACCACGGGTACGGTCCACCAGCCGCTGCCCACGCTGACCCAGGCGTAGTCGTTGTCGGGGAACGACGAGCCCTGGAACGTGCCGATGTGCGAGCCGTCCCAGCCGCGCACCGCCGCGCCCGCGCCGCCGCAGTGGCCCGCGGTGACGAAGCCGCCGTGCACCGAGAAGCCGATGGAGCAGCGGACGTTGCCGGTGTAGTACGGGTCGCCGCCCACGGTCCCGGCGGCGAACGTCGCCGGCGCCTCGGCGACCGTCCCGACCTCGACCGGCCCCGCGGCGCGGGCCCGTTCGAGGAACGTGCGGACGGCGGCGTCGTCGCGGCGGTCGGCGACGACGTCGACCCGGACGGTGTTGGCGCGCGGGTCGACGTGCCAACTGCTCACCCCGGCGGGGGCGGACAGCTCGTCCAGCTGCTTCTTCGTCGCGTCGAGCCGGGCGGCGCTGTGCTCGACGACGCGTACGTCCGCACCCGCCGCCCGTACCGCGTCCGCGTGCCGCTCGGCGGTGACGGCGACGGTGAGCCGGCCGCTCTCCGCGTCGAACCAGGAGCCGCCGTAGGCGGATCCGGCCGCGCGCTCGGCCTTCTTCTCGACCTTGCCGGCCCGGCGTTCGTCGGCCAGCCGCTCCCGGGCCTGGCCGGCCGTCAGGCCCAGGTCCCGCTGCAGCGCGGTCAGCAGTCCGGGCGACGGCTCCTGTGCGGAGTCCGCGCCGGCGCCGGGGGCGAGCGCGGCGGCCCCGCCCCAGGTGCTCGTCAGCAGAAGTACGGACAGGCCGAGCCCTAATCCGAAGGTGTGTCTCGACGTGCGTCTCGACGTGCGTCGCATGGCGGACCCTTTCTGTTGTTCCCTCGTTGAGTGGGGGTGGAACACAGGAAGTGAGAGCGCTCTCAATCGGTGCGCTGTCACCACAGCACGGGCCCGCGCATTTGTCCAGACCTTTCGCAGGCGCGAGAAGCGGCCGTCCGGTCCCCGGGGGACGGACGGCCGCGTCGGACAGGACGGCCTAGAACTCCTCGACCGTGTGCGGCAGTAGCGGCGTGCGCAGCGCGGCGTCGAGCGCGTCGGCCGCGCCGGCGGTGTGCTCGGCGGCCAGGCCCGCGCGGACGGCGGCGGCGAGGGGGGTGCCGCCGAGGTACGCGGCGGACACGTCGCGTACGTCCACGGTGAGGTCCGGCGCCGCGTCGACGCCCTGGTACGCGGCCGGGGCGCCGGGTGCGGCGGTGAGCCGGTACGTGCCCGCGTTGGCCGGCACCGCGGAGTCGGTCACCGCCAGCACGACGTCCGCCGCGGCGGCCCAGGAGCGGCGCCGCAGGGCCGTGCCGACGTCGGTGAGCCGCACCCACAGCGCCGGGAACGTGCTCGTGACCCGTACCTGGTCGCGGTCGGCGGCGAAGAGCAGCAGCGGGTCGTCGAGCGGGCGGCCCCAGGCCCGTACCGTGCCGGTCAGGTCGAGGGAGGCGAGGTAGCGCCAGAGCGCCGCGGCCACGGCCGGGGTGTCCGACTCCAGCTCGTCGAGGCGGACGAGGCCGTGGGTGCCGGGGCGGTCGCCCTTCTCCTTCGTGCGGTAGACGGCGTAGCCGGCGAGGGGGTCGCCGAGGGCGGCGACGCGCGGCGGCGAGAACTCCTCGTCGTCCGGGTCCCGCTCGGCCATCCACTCCTTGGCCCACCACTCCTCGCTGCGCGCCGGCCGGCCGGCGCGTGCGGCGCGCGTGCGGTCGTAGTACGGGCCGAGCAGCGCGGGTGCGTGCGCCGGGTCCACCAGCCGCAGCGGACGCTCGTCCGGGGCGACGCGCAACCGCAGCGCCGCCCGGGAGTCGATCTCGACGGTGGCGCCGTACGTGCCGGGGCCGAAGCCGAACCGCCCGTAGATGGCCGTCTCCGACGCCCACAGCGCCGCTATCGGCCACCCCTCGGCGGCGCACCGCGCGAACAGCTCGGCGATCATCCCGGAGAGCACCCCGCGGCGCCGGTGGGTGGGCGCGACGGAGACGAACGTCAGGCTGGGGCAGGGGAGTTCGGCGCCGGGCACGGCCAGCGTGAACGGCAGTGTGGCGACCATGCCGACCAGGGTGTCCGCGTCGTACGCGCCGATGCGCAGGCAGCCCGCCAGAAGCTCGTGATGGCGTTTGCGCAGCTCGTCCTCGGGCTTCTCGTGGAAGACGAGATAGGCCAGCTCCTGAGCCCGATCGATGTCACTTTCGGGTATTTCACGGAACACAATGGCAGCACGGTCGTTCATATTTCGACAGTATCTGTCATGCCTGAACCGTGCACATCGCTTTGCCCGCTCCTGGGGTGCGTGCGGCGAAGCCGTGCAGTAACGACGAAGGCGACCCCGGTCCGCGCTTTCCGCGGACAGGGGTCGCCGTCGGCTCGTGGACGATACTGGGATCGAACCAGTGGCCTCTTCCGTGTCAGGGAAGCGCTCTCCCGCTGAGCTAATCGTCCGAGGTGGAGACGGGATTTGAACCCGTGTAGACGGCTTTGCAGGCCGTTGCCTCGCCTCTCGGCCACTCCACCAGCGGGGGCCCGTGAGACCCCCATCGAGCGGACGACGAGATTCGAACTCGCGACCCTCACCTTGGCAAGGTGATGCTCTACCAACTGAGCTACGTCCGCCGGTCGTGATCGGAAGGCGCCGGCAGGCCCTTCCGGTAGTCATGAACCTTAGCGGATTCCGGGGCCAGCTCAAATTCGGTTTCCGGCAGGTGCCCGGCTCGTCGCCGGCCCGTGCGTGGGCCGGCGGCCAGGCCCGCGTCCGGGGCCCCGCCGGCCCGGAGGCCGGTGTCCGCCGGCCGCCTTAGACTCGCGGCGTGCCCCGTCTCGCCCCGCTCGCCCGCTTCGGCGGTCTCGTCGCCTCCGACCTGCGCGACGTGACCGGCGACCCGGCCGCGCTCGACTCCTCGGGCTGGTGGGCCGTGGTCGTCGGGTACGAGGGGCGGGCGCTGTGCGCGCGCTTCGGCGACGTGCGCCCCGACCCGCACCCGCCCGCCCCGCGCGCGAACCGGTGGCGCGGCCCGCGCGCCACCGACTGGACGTCGTCGCTCGACCGCGCCGGCTACGTCGCGAGGGTGCACCGCATACGGGAGCACATCGCCGCCGGCGACGTCTACCAGGTCAACCTGTGCCGCATCCTCACCGCCCCGCTCCCCGGCCCGGGCCCCGGCCCGGGCCGGGGAGCGGACCTGGCCACCGCCGACATCGACGCCCTCGCCGCCGTCCTCGCCCGCGGCAACCCCGCCCCGTACGCCGGTGTCGTCCGGCTGCCCGCGCACGGCGTCGAGGTCGCCACCGCCTCCCCCGAGCTGTACCTGCGCCGCACCGGCCGCACCGTCGAGTCCGGCCCCATCAAGGGCACCGGCCGCACCGCCGCCGACCTCACTGCCAAGGACCGCGCCGAGAACGTCATGATCGTCGACCTCGTGCGCAACGATCTCGGCCGCGTCTGCACCACCGGCTCCGTCACCGTGCCCGCCCTCTGCACCGTCGAGGAGCACCCCGGCCTCGTCCACCTCGTCTCCACCGTCCGCGGCGAGCCGGCCCCCGGCGCCGGCTGGGCGGAGCTGATCGGTGCCACCTTCCCGGCCGGCTCCATCACCGGCGCGCCGAAGAGCAGCGCGCTGCGCATCATCGACGAGCTGGAGACGGCCCCCCGCGGCCCGTACTGCGGCGGCGTCGGCTGGGTCGACGCCGACCGCGGCACCGGCGAACTGGCCGTCGGCATCCGCACGTTCTGGATCGACCGCGCCGCGGCCGGCGGCCCCGTGCTGCGCTTCGGCACCGGCGCGGGCATCACCTGGGGCTCGGACGCGGAGCGGGAGTGGCGGGAGACGGAGTTGAAGGCATCCCGGCTGCTCGGGGTAGCGTCGGAAGCGGAAGTCACGAGTGGAGGGACCGTACGCTCATGAAGGTCTGGCTCGACGGCGGACTGCGCGAGGTCGCCGACGCGCGGGTGTCCGTGTTCGATCACGGCATCACCGTGGGCGACGGCGTCTTCGAGACGCTCAAGGCCACCGGGGGCACCGCCTTCGCCCTCACCCGGCACCTGGAGCGGCTGGCCCGCTCCGCCCGCGGCCTCGGCCTGCCCGAGCCCGACCTGGACGAGGTCCGGCGGGCCTGCGCGGCGGTGCTGGCGGCCGAGCCCGTGCCGCACGGCCGGCTGCGCGTCACGTACACCGGCGGCGCCGCACCGCTGTCCTCGCACCGCAGCGGCCCGGACGACAGCCGTCCCACCCTGGTCGTCGCCCTCGCCGCCGGCGAGCCGCGGCCGGACGAGACGGCCGTCGTCACCGTCCCCTGGACGCGCAACGAACGCGGGGCCGTCACGGGCCTGAAGACCACGTCGTACGCGGAGAACGTCGTCGCGCTGGCCCGCGCGCACGAGGGCGGCGCCAGCGAGGCGCTCTTCGCCAACACCCGCGACCGGCTCTGCGAGGGCACCGGCTCCAACGTCTTCGTCGTCCTCGGCGGCGAGCTGCACACCCCGCCGCTCGACTCCGGCTGCCTGGCCGGGATCACGCGGCGGCTGGTGCTGGAGTGGACCGGTGCCCGGGAGACGGACCTGCCGTTCTCCGTGCTCGCGGCGGGCGGCGAGGTGGAGGAGGTGTTCCTGACCTCCTCGCTGCGCGATGTGCAGGCGGTGCGCCGCCTCGACGGCCGCGAGCTGCCCGGCGCCCTCGGCCCGGTCACGGCGAAGGCGATGCAGGTGTTCGCCGAGCGGTCCGCGGCGGACGTGGACCCGTAAAAACGCCGTCCCGGGGGAACGTACGAACAACGGGGGACCCGTGGGAACGCCGACCCGTGCGCCCGAGGGGCCTGGGGAGGGCGGGACGCCGAGCGGGGCGACGACGAAGGGGAAGCGATGACGACGCACCTGCGCCCGGCCGGAGCCGAGCGGCGCGAAGCGGACGGCGGCCGTACGCGCGCGTTCGCCGTGTGCGTCAACGGCCGCCCGGTCGGCGACGTCGAGCTGGCCACCGACGCCCGCCTCGGCCCCGCCACGGGCCGCGTCCGCACGCTGCGGATCCACAAGCCCGAGCGGCACCGCGGGCGCGGCACGGTGGCGGCGCTGGCGGCCGAGGAGGTGCTGCGGGGCTGGGGCTGCCGGGAGATCGTGCTCAGCCTGGACGCCCGTGCGGCCGTCGGCCTGCGGCTGGCCAGGGCGCTGGGGTACACGGAGACCGGCCGGACGATGGACAAGAAGCCGGGCGAGCAGCCGGAGCTGCCGCCGGGGGCCGTGGCGCGACCGCTGACGGCGGCCGAGTACCCGGACTGGCGGACCGCGGAGGCGGAGTCGCTGGTGGGGCGGTGGCTGGAGCGGGGGATGGCGCCGGACGAGGCGCGGAGCCGGGCGCGCGCCGACCACGACGAGCTGCTGCCCTCGGGCCATGCCACCCCTGACGTGGCGCTGCGCGTCCTGGAGTACGGCGGGGCGGCGGTGGGCACCGTCTGGGTCGCGCTGCGGCCGCTGATCGCCACCGGTGCGTACGTCTACTCCGTGACGGTCGCGCCGGAGCACCGGGGGAGGGGCCACGGCCGGACCCTGATGCGCGTCGCGGAGCGCGAGTGCCGGGCGGCCGGGCTGCGCACCCTGGGGCTGCACGTCTACGCCGGGAACGAGGTGGCGCTGCGGCTGTACGAGTCGCTGGGCTACCGCCCGACCGCGTACCACCTGCACAAGCCGCTGATCTGAGCCCGGCCGAACCCGCGGCCCCGGGGCACGGCCCGCGGCTGCGCGGCCCCCACCACCCGCGGTCCGCCGGCCTCAACCCGCCGGCCGCCGGGCTCAGCCCGCCGCGGCCAGCAGCCGGTCCGCGATCTCCTCGATCCGCTCCCGCAGCCCCTCCTGGCTCTTGCCGCCGTCCAGCCGCTCGTCCCCGATGACGTACGTCGGCGTCCCCGTCACCCCGATCGCCTTGCCCTCGGCCACGTCGGCGTCCACCACCAGGAAGTGCCGCCCGTCCACGAGCGCGGTCTCCAACTCCTCCGCGTCCAGGCCCAGCTCCCGGGCCGCCTCGACCAGGAGCGGCTCGCCCCGCTTGCCGAACTCCTCCGCCCGCGCCAGCACCGCCTCCGCGTACTCCCAGCCCTTCCCCTGCACAATGGCCTCCTCGGCGGCCTGGGCGCCCGCCATGGCGTGCTGGTGCCGATCCAGCGGGAAGTGGCGCAGCCGGATGTCGAGCCGGTCCCCGTAGCGCTCGCGCAGCGCGCGCAGGTCGGCGAGCGCCGACCGGCAGTCCGGGCACTGCAGCTCGCACCAGACGTCGAGGACGGGCGCGCCATTCGCATCGTTCTCCATGTGCGCCAGTCTTCCAGGCCCCAGGGGTGACCGCCGTCTCGGTCCTGCGGACGAGTCGGACCCGGAGATGTCCCCCATGCCGTGCCGCACCATGGCAATCGCGACGCGTTCGGGTGCACGATGGAGGCATGTTCACCAACACGGTCTGCGCCGCGCTCTCCGCGGCGGGGCTCGCGATCGCGCTGCTGACCGCATACCGGCGACGGTTCCGGCGGGCGACGAAGATCGCCGCCCTGTCGCTGGTGCCCGTCGGCCTGGCCATGGCGGGGCTGGTCGAGCTCGGCGGCGAGGTCGGCCAGGCCACCGGGGACTGGGCGGCCGACCTGGTCATGGATCCGTCTGTCTGGGCCGGCTTCGGGGTGCTCGCCGTCGCCGTGGTGCTGTGGGTCGGCCAGCGCCTCGCCGGCGAGCGGAGCAAGCGCAAGGCGGCGGGCGGTGCACCGGCCGTCCCGGCGGCGGCGCCCACGGTGTCCCGCCCGGCGCTCGGCGGCGGCAAGGCGGGCAAGGCGGGCGGCTCGGCGCCGGCGACCGGCGGCCGGAAGCGGTCCGGGTCCGGGGACGAGGACTTCTCCGACATCGAGGCGATCCTGAAGAAGCACGGAATCTGACGCTACGGACCTGCCGAATTACCCTGCGCAGCCGCGGAGTCGATCACGTCCGGGGGCGAGCGGTCAGGCCCGGTCGATCTTTGTGAACAGGCCGCCTTTTCCTGGCGTGTTGCCCACCTGGCCATGCCTGCCTGCGCGATCATCTGCGCGAGATGAACGACCACACACCCGCACCGCGGCCACCCGCCCCTGCCGAGACCCGCGGCTGCCTCTTCGCCCTGTCCCAGCCGCCGCTGATGCTCTTTCTCACCGTCATCGGCGTGCTGATCTTCGGCACCTCGGTCTACGACCTCATCGGCTGGTGAGCGCCGCCCCGCCGGCGGCACCGGCCGCCGCTGTCCCCGCCCCCGCCCCCGTTCCCGCCCCCGCCCCCGTTCCCGTCCGCGTCTCCGTTCCCGTCCGCGTCTCCGTTCCCGTCGCGGCCCCGTCCCCCGCCCCCTCCCCGTTGGTCCCGTTCTCGGCCGCCGCCTCGCGCCGCCGCGCCCGGTACGCCGCCACGTGCAGCCGGTTGCCGCAGGTGCGGCTGGAGCAGTAGCGGCGGGAGCGGTTGCGCGAGTAGTCGACGAAGGCCCGGCCGCAGCCCGGCGCCTCGCAGCGGCGCAGCCGCTCCCGCTCGCCGGCGACGACGAGGAACGCCAGCGCCATCCCGCCGTCCGCGGCCAGGTGCTCGGCAACGGAGGCGCCGGGGGCGAAGTAGTGCACGTGCCACTCGTAGCCGTCGTGGTCCGTCAGCTGCGGCGTGGTGCCGGCGGCGGCCACGATCGCGTTGAGCCGCTCCGCCGCCGCCCGGTCGTCCGGGGCGGCGAAGACGGCCGAGAGATCGCTCCGTACGGCCCGGACGGCGGCCACGTCGGAGACGCAGAGGGCCTCGATGCCGCTGATGTCGTGCTCGTCGACGAAGCCCTGCAGCGCACCCACGTCCACGAGGGCGTCCGTTTCCGCGCCCCCGTCCCCGGTGTCGGTGTTCAGCAGCGCCACGACGATGTCGAGCGCGCACCGGGTGTCGTGATTGATCAGCACCGTTCCGCTCCCCTGGTCGGGCCGCGCATGCCCTGGTCGGTCTGACGCCGACTCTAGCCAAAACGTGACACCGCCGTCGCCACGGCGGGCGACGGCGGTGCCTGGTGCGGTGGTGGTCCGGCCGTCTCCCCGAGGCTGACGGCTACGGACGGTGAGGTGACCTCGTATCGCCTCAGCTCTCCGCGAGGATGTGCGAGAGCTCGGTGTCGAGGTCGAAGTGGCGTGGCTCCGTCCCGGGCGGCACGGCGGCGTCCGTGCGCTTCAGGAAGGACTCCAGCGCCCGCGCGGGGGCTTCGAGCAGGGCCTCGCCCTCCGGCGAGCTGAGGGCGATGCAGACGACGCCCTGGCCATGGCTCCTGGACGGCCAGACCCGGACGTCTCCGGTACCGGTCGGGCGGTGAAGCCCTTCGGCGAGCAGGTCGCGGGCGAACACCCATTCGACCGTCTCTTCGGCGCCGGTGTGGAAGGTGGCGTGCACGGCGTAAGGATCCGCGGTGTCGTACCGCAGACCTGCGGGGACAGGCAGGGAAGACTCGCTCGACACAACGAGGCGCAGGTGCAGCTCGCAGCTGACCGTGTGGTTCATAAGCGCCAGGGCCTTTCGCTCAGTGTGCGCTCGGGGATTCGCACGTCGGCGAAGTCGACATGCCACCTACCGGGGCGTTGTAAACCCCTCTGACTGTTTTGTGATGTTTTTCGTAGTTCGTACGGCCTAGTAGGCATTCGCAGAGCAGGGCTGTTCCGGTGAACTCTCCGGTCCGGATAGTTTGGGCTTCATCGATGCGGAGAGTAACGAGAATCGGGCGCAGTGTGACGGAGGCGCGCGGGGACTGTCGGCCGGCGGGCACACACGAGTGCTCACGTCAGGTAACGTGGTCTCACGCGAGGGCGATTAGCTCAGGGGGAGAGCGCTTCGTTCACACCGAAGAGGTCACTGGTTCGATCCCAGTATCGCCCACGAGCCGACGGCGACCCCTGTCC